>DATNQJ010000611.1:0-4200 GCA_036704085.1 Stenomitos sp. | reverse complement strand
GCCTCGGTCTCGACGGCCATGCGGACGCTTCCGACCTGGGACTCCGTCCTCTGGCCGGTTGCCCTCATGGCGGTCCTGGGCGGCCTGATCTCGTTTTTCCCCGCATGGAAGCTGGGCCGACTGCGTCCGGTCGACGCCCTTCGAGAGGTGTAACCCATGATCTGGTTCAAAATCGCCTGGCGGAACCTCTGGCGCAACCGGCGCCGCACCGGCATCCAGCTGACAGCCATCATCGGCGGCATGTTCCTGGCCGTGTTCTACAACAACTTCGTCGGCGGCTTCGCCGTCAACACGCTCGATGGCGGCGTCCGCTCGGGCAGCGGCCATATCGGCTTCTACCACGAGCGTTATCTCGAGAACCCGGAGGTGGGCGAGACGGTCCCCGCCGACGACCTGGTGGCCAAGATCGAGCAGGACCCCGACGTCTCCGCCGTCTTCCCGCGCCTGCACGTGGCGGGCCTCCTCCGCTCCAGCCGGGATAGCCGACCGGCTGCCGCGATGGGCCTCGACTTCGCCCGTGAAGGCGACGGCAACCCGATGCTGAACTCCAAGAACCTCGTGGCCGGCCGCATGCCGACCACGCCCAACGGAATCGTGATCGGGCAGGCCCTGGCCAAGGAGCTCCATGTCAAGGTCGGAAAGAAGGTCGTCTGGGTCTCGCAGGATGTTCACGGCGAGATCGTGAGCCGGCTCTTCCGGGTCTCGGGCATCCTGAACACGCACGTGAAGGCCCTGGACGCCAGCCTGATCATGGCCCCCCGAGAGGCGGTTGCCGAGCTCATCGGGCGCCCGGGAAGCGCCCACGAGGTCGCGGTCATGCTCAAGTCGCCCGACCGGATCCCCGCAGCCCTGCCGCGCCTCCAGGCGATCGCCGCCACCGCCGGCGGGACCACCAAGGCCTATGCCTGGGATGACGCGATGCCGAGCCTGGCCGCCCTCGTCCAGGCCAGCAACGCCAAGGAAGGCTTCATCGTCGTGATCCTGTTCGCCCTGGTCGCCGTGGGCACCATGAACACCATGCTCATGAGCGTCATGGAGCGCACGCGCGAGTTCGGCATGATCCGCGCCATGGGCGTCTCGAAGGGATCGATCCGCCTGATGGTGCTGGTGGAAGGCCTCGTTCTGGGGCTCATCGGCTCGCTCGGCGGGGTGGTGCTGGCCTTCCTGCTCAACCTCCGCACCTCCACCGCCGGCATCGACCTGACGAAAGCCTACGGGGACATGGACATGGGCGGGATCGCCTTCGACATGCTCATCAAGACCGTTTGGGACTGGCGTCTGGCCTTCCTGCTGACCGCGGGGATGCTCGTGCTCTCCGTACTGGCTTCGCTTTACCCGGCGCGCTGGGCGCTCAAGATCCGCCCCGCCGACGCGATGAGGACCTACTAAGATGAATGCGATTCAACTGACCGGCGTCAAGAAGTTCTACCAGGAAGGCGACACCGTCGTCCGCGCGGTCGACGGCGTGGACCTCGCGATCGCCCCGGGCGAGTTCGCCTCCCTGGCCGGCACCTCCGGCAGCGGCAAGACCACCCTCCTGAACCTGATCGGCGGCCTCGATCGCCCGGACGAGGGGACGCTCGCCATCGACGGAGTCTCAATCAAGGACAAGACGGACGATCAGCTGGCCGACCTGCGGCTGCGCCGCATCGGCTTCGTCTTCCAGGCCTACAACCTGATTCCCGTCCTGACCGTGTACGAGAACGTCCAGTTCGTCCTGCAGGCCCAGGGGATTCCGGAACGGGAGCATGCGGGGCGCATCATGCCCATCCTCGAGGAGCTGGGGCTCGCTCCTTTGGCCAAGCGCTTTCCGACGCAGCTCTCCGGCGGCCAGCAGCAGCGCGTGGCGGTGGCCCGCGCCATCGTGGGCGATCCGGCCATCGTGCTCGCGGACGAGCCGACCGCCAACCTGGACTCCGAGACGTCCGCCGCCTTGCTCAAGATGATGAAGCGCCTGAACGTGGAGCGGGGCATCACCTTCCTCTTCAGCTCGCACGACCCCGCCGTCATCGAGCTCGCCGAGCGCGTGATCCGGGTCAAGGACGGCAAGGTGCTGGCCGATGAGCGCAAGAGCGTCTAGCGCCCTTATCGTCGCGGGCGCGATCGCCCTCACGGTCTCGCCCGCCCGGGCCGAGACCGAGACGGGGGTCGCCCTGCGGCAGAACGCGCTCACGGTAGGGTGGCCCAACCGGCCGGCCGGCTCGCCGCTACCCGAAGGGGCCATGGGCATGTCCGAGACTCGTCTGCGGGCCTGGCTCGGCCAGAGCTGGGGTGGCGCTACGTTTACGGGCGCGCTGGAGGTGCAGAGCGCCCTCAGCACGGTCCCCGGATCCGGGCTCGGGATCCTCGGCGGCGGCGCGCCGACGGCGAGCCGGCCCTACGAGGTCTGGGACCTGTCGCTGGGAGCGGCCAGCGCCTCGGCCGCCACCACCCGCGCCCGGGTGGAGCGCCTGGACGTGGCGTGGAGCTGGGGCAGCGTCGACCTGGATGTCGGACGCCAGCCCATTAGTCTGGGGACCAGCCATTTCGTCGGCGTCCTGGACGTGCTCGCCCCCTTTGCTCCCGGCGCGCTGGACGCCTCCTACAAGCCCGGCATCGACGCCGCGCGGGTCCGGACGGCGCTCGGCTCCAGCGGGGAGGCCGAGGTCATCGTGGCCGGGCGCGATCCCTGGGGAGAGGGCGGAACGCTCGGACGCCTGCGGACCCCGCTTGCGGGCATGGACCTGGAGCTGGTCTCGGGGCGCTTCCGCAACCGGGGCTTTGGTGGCTTGGGCTGGGAGGGAGAGCTGGGCCCGGCCGGGGTCTGGGGCGAGCTCGCGTGGTTCCAGCGCCGGCCGGAGGTCGAGCAGTACCGCGCGGGCGGCAGCACCGCCTTCTCCGGCGTGGTGGGCGCCGATTTCAGCCTGCCCTTCGAGACGCGCCTGGGCACGGCCTTCATGTACCAGGACTTCGGAGCCCGGCGGCCCGAGGACCTCGGGGCCGTCTCCACGGACGCTCCCTTCCTGGAGGGCTGGGCCTTCTTGCGATCGGCAAGCTACGGGGTGCTCACGCTGAGCCGACCGCTGCACCCGCTCGTCAACGCCTCCCTGTCCGGGATCGTGAACCTGGTGGACGGCTCGAGCCTGTGGCAGCCTCGCCTGACGTTCAGCATCAGCGACAACTCCGATCTCGGCGCCTACGGCTGGATCGGAGCAGGGGCTGGGCCGCGCGTAGCCGGCAACACCCTGACGCTCGGCTCCGAGTTCGGCGCGGTTCCGACCGGGGTCGGTCTCTATGCCCGCTGGTTTTTCTAGGTAGGCGGGCAGCCCTTATCCCAACCGAGCCATTGTGTTAAGCTGAATTCATAATGTTTCATGACGCCGCGCGATTGGGGCCTCGACGTGGATAGGATCCCCGCCAACCAGAAACCCCTGACGAAATCCGCCGAGCAGCTCTTGTCCGAGCTGCGTCAAGCGCTGGCCGAGCGCGAGCAATTCCGCCTGCTCGTCGACTCGGTGGTGGACTACGCCATCTTCATGCTGGACGCGGCCGGCCGGGTCGCGACCTGGAACAAGGGCGCCGAGCGACTCAAGGGCTACACGGAAGCAGAAATCATCGGCCAGCCCTACGACCTCTTCTTCACCAGCCAAGATCGGCAGCACAGCAAGCCGGATGCGCTGCTGCGCCGGGCCATGGGCGAAGGCCACGTTCAAGAGGAGGGCTGGCGGGTCCGCAAGGACGGCAGCCTCTTCTGGGCCGAGGCGACCCTCACGCCCATCCTAGACGACGCGAGGCACTTGATCGGCTTCAGCAAGGTCACGCGGGATCTGACCGAGCGCAAGCAGGTGGAAGCCGCCGAGCAGCTGCACCAGGAGCGCTACCGCCACCTGGTGGAGAGTGTCCGGGACTATGCCATCTTCATGCTGGATCCCACCGGCCGCATCCTGACCTGGAACGCCGGCGCTCAGGCCCTCAAGGGCTATTCCGAGAACGAGGCCATCGGCCAGGACTTCAGCGTCTTTTACCCGCCCGAGGACGTTGCGGCGGGCAAGCCCCGCCGGCTCCTGGACCAAGCGACCCGCGAGGGTCGGGTCGAGGACGAGGGGTGGCGGGTCCGCAAGGACGGCACCCGCTTCTGGGCGGACGTGGTCATCACGGCCCTGCGCGACGAGTCCGGCACCCTCACGGGCTTCGCCAAGGTCACGCGCGACCTCACCGAAC
>DATNQJ010000610.1:0-6314 GCA_036704085.1 Stenomitos sp. | reverse complement strand
GCATAGGACCCACTGCGTGACCGTTGTTCTCGAGACCATCGCCAGCTACGTCCCCAGGCTCACGTCCCGCCGTTACCTGAGCAATCCGTCGCCCCTCACGGCGCCCGAGCAGGAGCGCCTGAGTGCTGCGGTCCTCTTCGCCGACATCTCCGGCTTCACGGCCCTGACCGAGCGGCTGGCCCAGCAGGGGCGCGGCGGTGCCGAGGAGTTGAGCCGGATTCTCAACGGCTACTTCGGAGCCCTCATCGACACGGTCGAGGGCCACGGCGGCGACATCGTGAAGTTCGCGGGCGATGCCTTGCTGGTCGTCTGGCCGGACGACGGCGTGGGCCTCGAGCAGACGACGCTGCGCGCCGCCAAGTGCGCCCTGGCCATGCAGGGCGTGATGCACGAGCACCGCTTGAGCGAGGGTGGTGAGAAGCTGCGTCTGCGGGTGGGACTCGGCAGCGGGGAGCTGTCCTTGACCTACGTCGGCGGGTTGCGCCACCGCTGGGAGGTCCTCTTGACGGGCGAGCCCATCGCCAGGGTGGGGCGGGCGTGCCAGCAGGCGAGCCCCGGAGAGGTCGTCCTCACGCCGACGGCCTGGGAGTGGGTGCGACCGCAAGGTACCGGCGAACCCCTCGTGACCGGCGGGGTGCGGCTGGACGGCCTGCTGGCGGACGTTCCCCTGGACTATCCTCAGGCGATCCTGCTGCCGTCCGAGGCGGAGGCGACCCTGCGCGAGTACCTGCCCGGGGCGGTGCTATCACGCCTGGCGGCGGGTCAGGTGGGCTGGCTCGCCGAGTTGCGCCAGATCACGGTGCTGTTCGTGCACCTCGTCGACCTGGATCGGGCGAGCGTCGAGCAGACCCAGGCGGTGGTGCAGGCCCTACAGGGCGTGCTGTACCGCTTCGAGGGCAGCTTCAACAAGCTCAACGTGGACGAGAAGGGCGTGGCCCTGGTGGCGGCGTTCGGCCTGCCGCCCATCTCCCATGAGGACGATGCGGCTCGCGGGGTCCAGGCAGCCCTGGCCATGCAGGAGGCGTTGCGATCGCTCGGCGTGCGGGCCTCCATCGGGGTGGCGACAGGCCGGGCGTTCTGCGGCGAGATCGGCAACGAGCGGCGGCGTGAGTACACCATGATCGGCGATACCGTGAACCTCGCCGCCCGCCTCATGACCGCGGCCGACGGCGACCTGCTCTGCGACTTTGCGACCTACGAGGCGGCGAGCCACGTGGTGGCCTTCGACGCCTTGCCACCCGTGGCACTCAAGGGCAAGACCGGACCCATCGGCCTGTTTCGACCGGTGGGTCGAACGGCCCGCGCCAAGCTCCCTCCGTCGACCATGGTGGGCCGTACGGCCGAGCGCGAGCGCCTGCTCGAGTACCTGGATCGGATGAACGCCGGCGAGCACCACGTGGTCGTGGTCGAGGCGGAGGCGGGGCTCGGTAAGTCTCGCCTGATGGCCGATCTGTGTCAGCAGGCGGAGGCCATGGGCGTGGCGGCCTGGACGGGCGCCGCCGACGCCATCGAGAAGTCGACGCCCTACCTCGCCTGGCGCGGCATCTTCGGCCAGCTGCTCGGCCTCGAGGAGCTGCCGGAGGATCCCGAGGTGCGCCGGGAGCACGTCACCGTGACCCTGGGGGCCGATCCGGAGACGGCCCGCCTCTTGCCCTTGCTCGAGGCCGTCTTGCCACTCGGGCTGCCCGACAACGACTTCACGGTCCAGCTCTCGGGGCCCATGCGCGCGGACAACACGATAACCTTGCTGCTGCGCCTGCTCGAGAAGGCCTCCGAGAAGCAGGGGGCGCTCCTCGTGCTCGACGACGCCCAGTGGATGGATTCGGCCTCCTGGGCCCTCGCGCTCCAGGTGCGCGAGCAGGTGAAATCCCTTATGCTCGTCCTGGCCATGCGCCCCATGAGCGAGCCCCTGCCACCCGTGGTGCTTCACTTCCTCCAGGATCCGGCTCTCCGGCGCATGACCCTCAAGGGGATGCCCGCCGAGGACATCGAGGCCTTGATCTGCCAGCGGCTGGGCATGACGTCCCTTCCGGAGTCGGTCGCGACCTTCATCCAGGAGCGGGCCGAGGGCCATCCCTTCTTCAGCGAGGAGCTGGCCCTCGCCATGCGGGATGCGGGCCTGCTTCAGGTCCGGGACGGGGTCTGCGTGGAGGCCCCGGGGGCTTCCGACCTGCGGGAGCTGGATCTGCCCAACACGGTCGAGGGCGTCATCACCAGCCGCATCGATCGCCTGCCCGTCCCGCAGCAGTTCGCCCTCAAGGTGGCGAGCGTCATCGGGCGCCTGTTCGCCTTCAGGACCTTGCGCGACGTCTACCCCATCGACACGGACAAGCCCCAGCTCGCGGACATCCTCGAGGCCCTCGAGAAGCTGGACCTCACGCACGTCGATCCGGAAGAGCCGGACCTGTCCTATTCCTTCCGTCACATCGTGACGCATGAGGTCGTCTACAACCTCATGCTCTACACCCAGCGCCAGCAGCTGCACCGGGCGGTGGCCGAGTGGTTCGAGCGCAATCACGCCGAGAACCTCGCCCCCTACTACGCTCTGTTGGCGCACCACTGGCGCCAGGCGAACGCACCCGACCAGGCCCTCAAGTACCTGGACCTCGCCGCCCGCCAGAGCCTGCACTCTTTCGCCAACCGAGAGGCGGCGAAGTTCCTGAAAGACGCCCTGGACCTCGATGCCCAGCTGGGCTTCAAGGTGGGGCCTCTTCAGCGCGCCTACTGGGAGTGCGAGCTGGGCAACGCCTACTACCAACTCGGCGAGATCGCCGACGGACAGAAGTTCCTGTTCGCGGGGCTCAAGGCGCTGGGTTGGCCGCTGGCTCGCTCGCAGGGCGGTATGGTCCTGGGCTCTCTGGTTCAATTCTGGCGCCAGGTGGCCCATCGCCTCTTCCCGGGCCTCTTGACCAAACGCCACCTGGACGACAGCGAGCGCTACACGGTGGCGGCCCGCGCGAGCCGGAGCCTGTCCTACCTCGCCTACTTCAACAACGACATCGTGCTGCTGCTCTACTCGCAGCTGCACTCGCTCAACCTCGCCGAGCAGGCCAAGCCCTCGCCGGAGCAGGCCTTGAACTACATGGCCTGCCTGAACCTCTACGGGGCGCTCGGCATGCACTGGCTGGCACCCGTCTACAAGCGCTACTCGCTCTCGGTCCTCGAAGCGCTCCAGCACCCGCCCACCCGGGCCAAGGCCCTGATGCTCGAGGGGATTTACCTGGTCGGCAACGCCGCGTGCGTGGCCGCGATCCGGAACGCGGAGGATGCCATCGCCATCTCCGACGAGTTCGGCGACGGCCGGACCCGCGAGGAGTGCCTGGTAGTCCTGAGCTACGCCCACTACTTCATCCGCGAGCTGCCGCAGGCCCTGTCGAGCTACCAGGAGCTTGCGAGCAACGGCCGGCAGCGGGGCGATCGCCAGACCATCGCCTGGGGCATGCTCGGTACGGCGCGCGTCCACCTGGCGGCCGGCGGTACCGAGCAGGCCCAGCAGGTGCTCGCGGAGGCCGAGCGCTATGCGGAGGACAGCCTCTCGCGGAGCGAGCTGCACGGCATGTCGGCCCTGGTCCACTGGCGCCGGGGGCAAGAGGCCCAGGCGCACGAGCAGGCGAGCATCGCCCTGCGGCTGATGCTCGGCCTGCCCATCACGTCCTTCAGCGTCCTGCCCGGCTATGCCTGCGTGGCCGAGACCATGCTCGGCCTCCTGGCGGCGAGCAAGCCCGGCAGCAACGAGCACCGTGAGCTCCGGAAGGAGGCGACGAAGGCCTGCCGCAACCTCTTCCGGGCGGCCAAGGTCTACCGGGTCGGCCAACCTCTGGCGTGGCGATACTGGGGTGTGCTCAAATGGATCGAGGGCAGACAGGCCCAGGCTCGGTCCGCCTGGGCCAAGGCCATCGCCCTCTCGGAGTCCCATGGCCTGCCCTACGACGGGCCGCGTCCCGAGACGGGCCTGGACCTGCGAACGCTCTAGAAAGGCTGCTGCTACCCATGTTGTCCACCACCAAGCCCCTGCCCGCTTACATCGAGCGCGGTGGCGAGCAAGTCCTGCGCCAGCCCTACCGCCTCACGGGCACTCAGCTGCGGGGCTTCGCCCTGCCGAGTGATCCGGCGGCCCTGAGGGGGGTCTGCGATCGCTACCTCAACGCCCTCAGCCAGGACGGGACCGAGTACCACCCGATCCTCCCCTACAGCATCCTGACGTTCGTGCAGATGCCGCACATCCAGTCGGCAGACCCCCAGGAGCGGGATCGGGGCATCCTCTTCGAGAACGAGGCGGACCTCTGGCTGCTCTTGGTGGCGGGCAAGCGGCATGCCGGAGTCTTCGTGGCCGAGCGGCTGGTGTGGTTCATCCCGTACCTCTGGGTGGACAACCCCATCGCCATGGTGGAGGGCCGGGAGGTCTACGGCTTCCCCAAGGAGTTCGGCCAGTTCCAGCTGCCGCTCACGACCCAGGACCCGGCCTACTTCAGCGCGGACACCTACGTGGTGGACACCTTCGGGCCCGACAGCCGCTGGCAGATGAAGCGCCTCATCGAGGTGCGGCGCCAGGACGAGCCCTTGTGGGGCGAGCATCCGAACGAATGGAGCGAGTTCGGCCACATGGTCCAGGGGCTCCAGGAGACGCTCCTGACGGGCGCCGAGGCGATCTCGCTGCCCGGGCCCGGGCTCATCGCGGACCTCCTCCACCAGGTCACGCATCACCAGCAGAGCCTGGTCTTCCTCAAGCAGTTCCGGGACGTGGGCAACAGCCGAGAGGCGTGCTATCAATCGCTCATCGAGGCTCCGGTGACGCTCGAGAGCTTCCAGGGCGGCGGCCTGCTTGCCGGGGACTACGACGTGACGATCCATCCCTACGCGAGCCACCCGATCGCCCTGGAGCTGGGACTCGCCGCAGGGCCGCAGCGAGCGAGCCTCGCCTACTGGGCGAACTTCGACTTCAGCTTCGACCTCGGGCATCCCGTGGGGAGGGCCTAATGGCCAGGATGACACCCGACTGGGAGCGCTGCTTCGAGCTCCTTCCCAAGGTCTCCCGCACCTTCGCGCTCTCGATTTCGCTCCTGAAGCCCGCCTTGCGCCAGGCGGTCTGCGTGGCCTACTTGCTCTGCCGCGTGGTCGATACCCTGGAGGATGCGAGCAACCTGACGGTCGAGCGCAAGGCCCAGCGCATCCAGGAGTTGCGGGCCCTGATCGCGGGCCGAGTCATGCCCGAGTGGCACCGGGAGATCGTCCAGGAGCTGCAGGGTGGGGCCGCCGCGCATGACCTCGAACTGCTCGCGAGCCTCCCGGAGGTCCTCGCGGCCCTGTCGTCCCTGCCGCTGTTCGATCGGCAGGGCATCGGGCGCTGCTTCGACGAGATGGCCATCGGCATGGTCGAGATGCAGGAGGTCATCGAGGCCCACCGCACGGACGTCCGGCAGTTGCCGACCATGGAGTCGCTGCGGCGCTACTGCCACTATGTCGCGGGAACGGTCGGTTACCTGTTGACCGAGCTGTTCTACCTCCACTCGGAGGCCATCGAGAAGTCTCGTTACTTCGAGCTGTTGAACGACGCGGAGAGCTTCGGGCAGGCGCTCCAGCTGATCAACATCCTCAAGGACGTGGCCGAGGACCATGCCAAGGGCTGGTGCTTCCTGCCGCGCGAGGTCCTGGCGGCTCGGAATCTGGTGCCGGGCCGGCTTTTCGACGAGGGGCAGCGTGTGGCGGCCATCGAGGCCCTGGCTCCGCTCGTCGCGGAGGTCATCGCTCAGACGGCGCGCTCCTGGCGCTACTTGACCCTCATCCCGGTCGAGGAACGGGAGATTCGGCTCTTTTTGGGCTACAGCCTGTTCTTCGGCATCCAGACCATCCGTCGGGCGCTGGAGGATCCGGACCTCATGCTGGATCCCGAGCGCAAGCTGAAGATCTCCCGGCTGGAGGTGGGCGTGATCCTCGCCGAGGTGACCCAGCGGATCGACGATCCAGAGCGGCTGGAGAAGTACCAGCGGTCGCTGTGGCAGGCGGGGGGCGATCGCCTCGATGAGCGCTGGCCCGAGCAGGTCAGGACGGCCGTCGCGGCGGCCTGCGGCAGTACGCTCTCGGCACCTTACTCTACCTAAGCAGGGTGAGATCCGATTGAGTCCAGCCCATTAGCTTTTACGTACGCCCGTTCGGAGAGCTCCCGCCCCCCGGTGGGGCGGGTTGGGGTGGGGGGATCTGATCGTTCCTCTAACTCAGTCGGAACGGTGGGCGATCGCCAAGACTGCGCCGCCAACAAAGAACCCCTTCGGGGATTGAATCCCCCCACCCTACCCCGCCCCACCGGGGGGCGGGAA
>DATNQJ010000609.1:0-15478 GCA_036704085.1 Stenomitos sp. | reverse complement strand
CGAGCCCCTCTTGGCGGAGCTGGACGGCTTGGGGCGGGCGCATGTCGAGCGGATCGACGGCTGGCAGACCCGCATCATCCGCTTCGAAGCAGGCTGGGACGCCTACTGGCAACAGCGCTCGAGCCAACTCCGGCGCACCATCGAACGCAAGGAGAAACGGCTGGCCTGCACTCCGCACCGTCTCTACGCCGCCGACCCGAGTGCCTTCCCGGCGCTCATGGCCGAAGTCTTCGAACGCCATGCGGCCCGCTGGATCCCGACCGCCCAGCGCAACTGGGAGAGCTACTACGGCATGTATCGGGCCATCGTCGAGCAAGCCCTCGCGCGGGAGGCCGTGCATGTCCACGTGCTCGAGATCGAGGGGCAAATCGCCGCCTGCGAGCTATCGATCCAGCACGGCGACTGGTGCTACGCCATCTTCAAGACCTACGACAGCGCTTTTTCCGCCTACTCGCCGGGTAGCGTGCTGACCAAGTGGGCCCTGCAGAGGCTCTTCGAGCACGGCGTACGCCAGGTCGATCCGGGTGGCGGCAACGACACCTGGAAGGAGGACTTCAAGACCGACTCGCTCCGGACGATCCAGCCCTTGATCGCAAGTCCGCTAAGCCTCACGGGAAACGCGGTGGTCGCCTGGAAAGCCCAGATCCGCCCCCTGCTGCATGACCATCGCTGGCTCGTTTCCGCCATCAAAGCCCTCCGCGAGGCGAGACGGCAGCCGCTCTTCACCGCCTCGGTCGCCCAGCAACTGCAGTGAGCCCGGAGGTCGTCATGCTACGAGCCAGCTTACATCGAAGTCTCGCAAGCCTCCAAGAGCTCGAGGCCGCCTGGAGGAGCCTCCCTTGCCCGACGCCGTTCGGCAGTTGGGAGTTTGCCCAGGCGTGGTTGCAGATCCATCGGTCGGATACCGAACCCTTCGTCATCGCGGTCCGAGACGGCGCGGACCGGGTGGTGGCGATCGCCCCCTGGAGCCTGGAGCACCGGCCGGAGCGACTGGGCAAGCGTCATGTCACGGGCATCGGGGGGGGGGACGGCTGGTACCACGATCCGCTCGGAGGCGACGCGGCGACCAGCGCGGCCATCGTGGGCTGTCTCAAGACGCACCGAGCGCTCTGGGACACCCTCCGGCTGCGGATCCGCCCGGACCGCAGCCGCAGCCTGGTGGCGCAGTTGCGCCAATTGGGCCTGATGGTCGAGCAGCAGAGCGTCGAGTGCCACCATCGCCTCATCGATCTCTCGGCCGGCTGGGAGGCCTACTGGCAGGAGCTACCTTCCTCGCTGCGACGCAACCTCCGCTCGGCCGAGCGCAAGCTGCAGAGCTTGCCGCATCGCTTCCTCGAGATCGACGCGGCGCATGCCGAGCCGTGGCTCGACGTGCTCTTCCGCATGCACCAGGACCGGTGGACCACCGAGCAGGATCAGGAGGCCTTCTACGCCATGAAAGGCCCCGACAGTTGGCTGACGTTCTACGCGTTCCTGCGGGCCATGGTCACGCAAGTCCTCCCGGAAGGTCCTGCCTGCCTCTACGCCCTCGAGATTCAAGGCCGGCCAGCCGCGATCGATCTGGTCCTGCCGTACGGAACGTGCGCCTACGGAACGCTGCGCGCCTACGATCCGGAGTTCAGACCCCTATCCGCCGGCCATCTACTCAACAACTGGGAGTTCCAGCGGCTGAACGCGCAGGGCATCGAGACCATCGACCTGGGCTCAGGCTTGTACCCCTACAAGGAGCGCCTCAGAAACGCCTTGCAGGAGGCCATCCACGTCGAGATCGCTTCGGGCCTGCGCGGCACGCTCCACGGGGGCTGGCATGGTCACCTCAAGCCCTGGCTCGTCCAGCAACCCGCCTGGAACACGCTCAACACCCTCATGCGGCGGCGCCCGACGGCCCCGCAACCATCCTAGCCAAGACATCAGCAGAGAGGGGGAAACCGGTGCAGATCACGTACGACTTCCAGATATTCGCTTGGCAGCGCTACGGGGGCATTTCGCGCTATTTCTATGAGCTCATCACGCGCATGCCGACGCTCAGCGAGGTTCCGGTCTCGCTGTTCATGGGCCTTCATGTCAATGAGTACTCCTTCGACGCCCACCGCGACCAGTTCACTCGGTTCTTTGGGGTCAAGCACCACTTGCCCAAGCGCATGTCTCGCCTGGCCTCGCTCGCGAACCTCGCCCTGTTCCAAGGCTTCCTCAAGTCCACGCCTCGCACGATCTACCACCCGACGTTCTACCGACCCCTCCAGGACGGGTTCAAGGGCAAGCGCATCCTGACGGTCTACGACATGATCCACGAGATCTTTCCGGAGTACTTCCCGGGCGAGATCACCGCGGAGTGGAAGCGCCGCTCCATCCCGCAGGCCGACGGCATCATCTGCCTCTCCGAGAGCGCCAAGCAGGACTTGCAGCGCTACTTCGACGTGCCCAGCGAGAAGATCCAGATCATTCATCTCGCCAACTCGCTGGAGATCCCCGTGACATCCCCCTCCCTGGTGGGGCGACCCTATGTCCTGTACGTGGGCACGCGGGCGGGCTACAAGAACTTCCCCATGCTGGCGCGGGCCTTCGCCCAGGTCCGGAGCCTCCGGAAGGAGTTCACCCTGGTCTGCTTCGGAGGCGGAGCCTTCACTCCGGATGAGCAGGACCTCTTCCGCTCGCTCGGGATCGAAGCGTCCGTTGCGAACTACCAGGGCCCTGACGGGATGCTCGCGAACCTGTACCGGTATGCCAGCGCCTTTGTCTACCCCTCACTGTACGAGGGATTCGGCTTCCCCCCGCTCGAGGCCATGGCCTACGGCTGCCCGGTGCTGGTCAGCCGCGCGAGCTCGATTCCGGAGGTCGTCGGCGAGGCCGGACTCTACTTCGATCCCCGCGAAGCCGACGACCTGAGCCACCAGCTTGAGCGGCTACTCGCGGACGACTCCCTGCGGCAGACGCTCGCCAAGCGTGGCACCGAACGCGAGCGACGCTTCAGCTGGGACCGCTGCGCCCAGGAGACCCTGGCCTTCTACCAACGCATCGCCGCCAGTTAGAACGCTCGCCCGAGCCTCAAGACGGAGGATCCAGACGTGACCCCATTCGACTCCCTTTGGAACCCCCAGAATCGGCCCAATTACGCCCAGCTGTCCCGAGCGATCCAGGGCTTCACGGCCGGCCTCGCCCCGACCCGTCCCCCGCGAGACCCTCGCTTTCCGCGCCTGACCGTCGTGACGCCCTCCTACAACCAGGCGGAGTTCCTCGAGCGGACCCTGCTCTCGGTGCTCAACCAGGGCTACCCCAACCTCGAATACATCGTCATCGACGGCGGCTCCACCGACGGGTCGGTCGACATCATCCGCCAGTACGCCCCCTACCTGCATTTCTGGGTCAGCGAGCCGGATGGGGGGCAAGCGGAAGCCATCAACAAGGGCCTGAGGATGGCCACCGGCGACTGGGTGGCCTTCCAGAACTCGGACGACCTCTATCTCCCGGGCGCCCTCGCGACTCTCGCCCAGGCCATGGAGCAGCATCCCGAAGCGGGGGTCGTCTACGGCGACTTCCTCCACATCGATGCCGGCGACCGGGTCCTGGACGCCCAGCTCACGCTGCCCGCCCGCCTCTGGATGCAACTGTCGCAGGGCTCCCAGATCCACAACCAGTCCGCCTTCTGGCGGCGATCGCTCCTGGAGCGCTGCGGCTACCTTCGCCCGGACCTGGACTTCTGCTTCGACTACGAATTCTTCACGCGGCTGCTCAGCCACGGGGCCAAGCCCTGGCATGTCGACCACTACATCGGGGCCTTCCGTCGCCATGCGGCCGCCAAGAGCTCCACCATCCTGGATGTCGCCGCTGCCGAGGACCACCGGGTCTTTCAGGAGTACTCGGGGTTGCTCAGCTGGCACATCCCACGGCCCCTTCATCGCCGGATTGGCAGCATGTACCGATGGTCCTGGCTCGTGTTGAGTGGCAAGACCTGGTACCCGTTCCGAAAGATGCTTCCACCCCGCACGTCCGCATAGTCCCACCTGCTTTTGGAGGTTGCCCATGAGGCCTAAAGGCAAGACGATCCTGCTCTCGGCGTATGCCTGTGAGCCGAACCGGGGCTCGGAGCCCGGCATCGGCTGGAATTGGGCAGTCGAGCTCACGGCCCTCGGGCATGAGGTCTGGGTCCTCACCCAGCCCGAGCATGCTCCGGCGATCGCCCGAGCCCTCGAGCAAGCTCCGATGGATCGCCTGCACGTCCGCTACGTCGGCGTGCCCGGGCTGGATCACTGGAGCCGCATGCCCGGCCGGCTATCATCCGTCTGCTACCTCCTGCATGTCTTCGTCTGGCAATGGCTCGCCTACCTCGAGGCTCGCGCGCTCACCCGCCGGATCCGGTTCGACCTGGTCCACCATCTCACCATGGGCTCGATCCGGGTGCCCTGCTGGATGGGTCAGCTCGGGATCCCCTTCCTGTATGGGCCCGTCGCCGGGGGCGATTGCCCCCCCAAGGCGCTGCGAGCGAGCTTTCCGGCCAAGGCCCGGAGATACGAGGCCTTGCGCGATCTGGCCAATCTCTGGATTCGGCTCGACCCCCTGCTGCAACAGACCTTCCGCCGCGCCACGGCCATCCTCACCGCTACCCCGCAAACCCGGCAGTTGTTGCCGCGGTGCTATCAAGGCAAGGCCACGGTTCAACTGGCCATCGGCACACCGCCCGTGACGACGGAGCATGGGCCCCGTCAGCGACCTCCCGGCGAGTTGCGACTCATGTTCGCCGGCCGCCTCTTGAGCTGGAAGGGATTGCATCTAGCCCTCAGGGCCCTGAGCGAGCTGCGGCGCGAAGTGCCGGGAGCGAGCCTCACCGTCATCGGGAGCGGGCCGGACGAAGCCTGGCTCAAGGGCCTCGCGGCCGAGCTGGGATTGGAAGGCGCCGTCGACTGGATCCCCTGGCTGCCCCAAGAAGAGGTGCTCAAGGCCTACGCTCGGCACGATGTCTTTCTGTTCCCGAGCATGCGCGACTCGGGGGGCATGGTCGTCCTCGAAGCCCTGGGCAACGGCCTGCCCGTGATCTGCCTGGACCTCGGCGGACCCGGGGCGATCGTGGACGCGACCTGCGGGCGCATCGTCCCCACCCATGGAAAGGGCGAGCGCGAGATCGTCACGGGCCTCCACTCAGCCCTCGCGAGCCTGGCTCGTGATCCCGACCGGCTGAAGCAGCTATCCGCCGGAGCGCGGGCGCGGGCCGAGCAGTTCACCTGGCGCCGCTTGGTCCGGCACACGTACGACGCGCTGTGGCGATCGCTCGAGTCGTCGGGTCCCAGCTGGTCAGACGGCGTGGCCTCCGCGCGCTGACCTCCGCGCCAAGCACCGCGAGGCGCACCCGGCATCGTTCCGCCATGTTGGCCTTTGGCGTCTCTTTCGGCCCGACCCTACATGCAACGCTAAGCAGTCCCGCATCACGCTAGGAGGATCTTGTCATGACTCTACGCCTGACCCTCTCCGCCAACTGGATCGCCCGCGCCGCGTCGGCCGCCATACTCCTACTCGGTGCCTTGAGTTTAGCCACCCATCCGCTCGGGCTCGAGGTGTTCCAGCTCGACGCCGAGGCGAATGTGCCCACGTGGTTTTCGTCGCTCTTGCTCATGCTCTGCTCCGTGCCGCTCGCCGTGATCGGCCAGGCCAAGCGCGAGGAGCGGGCGCCCCATGCGCGGTTCTGGAGTGTGCTGGCGGTGCTCTTTCTGTACCTGTCCCTCGATGAGCTCGCGCAACTCCACGACAAGCTCAACTTACACCTGCAGAGCGTCTTCCATCCCAGCGGGTACCTTGCCTTTCCATGGGTGTTGCCGGCCGCCATCGCGGTGACGGGGGTGGCCATCGCCTCTGTGCCTTGGCTTCGCACGCTGCCGGATTGGGTCCGGGCCCGCTTTTTGCTCTCGGCGGTCCTCTACGTCGGGGGCGCCCTGGGGGTTGAGACGATCTCGGCCGGTTATGCCTCCGTGCACGGGATGGAATCCTGGGGCTACACCTTGCTGAGCCACCTCGAGGAACTGCTCGAGATGTCGGGAGCGGCCTTCTTCCTCACGACCCTGGTACGGTATGCCGGGGCCATGCAGGTGGAGGTACGGCTTGAAGTCGCCGCCGAGCAAAAGGAGGTGCCCTTCTTGGTCAAGCAGGAGGTGCCAGCGGCCGCGTGAGCCCCCATGACAGCGGCCTAGCCCGTCACCGACCCGGCTAGGCAAGGGAGTCGATACCCCAAGCGCCCTCCACCCTGAGGTGGAGGACGCTTGGGTACCGTATGCGACCGAGCTTGGCTTAGTACGTCGTGACCGAGCCAGCCGTATCCTGGCCGAAGCCCTTCCATTCGGAGAAGGTGCGCAGGGCGCCCTTCCACATCCAGCGCTTGTCGCTCAGGCTGGTCGTGTAGTACTTGTTGTCGGCAAAGCGGTTGTTGTTGCTCGTGAACACTGCGTCCGAGGTGCTGCTGGTCGGCCCCACCACGACGATGCCCGTGTAGCCCTTGCGCGTCTTGATCGTGTTGCCATGGACGTAGTCGTTCTTGGTGTCCTTGCCACGGTCGGTGGCATGCAGGATCACGACGCCGTCGACGTTGTCCTCCACCGTGTTGCCCACGACCTCGACGTCCGACGAGGTGCTGACGACGATCCCGGATCCGTCCACGTCCCAGCTCCCGGAGTTGACGCCGTTGTTCCGGACCGTGTTGTTACGGATGATGGCGTTGTAGCTGATCTCGTGCACGATGCCGATCCGGTCGTTGTTCTCGACCAGGTTGTTCTCGTAGACCACGTTCCGGTTCTCGATGTCGGTCCACAGGCCCTGTCCGTAGTTATTGTGGACCCAGTTGTTGCGAACCGTCAGGCCGTTGGCGTAGACCCACTTGGAGCCGCCCGCCTCCCAGCCGGCGTTGAAGCCTTCGTAGTTGTTGTAGGCGATCTCGTTGTTCTCGACCAGCACGTTCGAACCGCCGCCGCCGATGCCCAGCTGGCCCTGGTAGTGGATCTTGTTCCCCCTCACCGTGCCGCCGTCGCCGATCTGCACGCCCCAGCCGTGGTTGTAGCGAACGTCACAGTTCTCCAGGAGCCAGCCCGTCTGGGAGTTATTGCTGATGGCGGGCATCTGCCCGGCGTTGCCGAACTTCTCGATGACGAGGTTCTTGAGCACGACGCTCGCCCCGCCGCCCTTGAAGGCCTGGGCCGTCACCGTGGTCTCGACCTTGTGGCCCGTCGGATTGTCGGCCATGTAGATCCGGCTGTTGGTGTAATCGAAGTAGAACTTGCCCGGGGCGACGGCCGCGAGGCTATCCACCTGCTTGAGCGGCTTGTCGTCGTAGAAGACGTCCTCGCTCTTGCCCGCCATGGTGTTGCCGCCGACGATCTCGCCGGTGTTGCCGGCCAGGCGCTGGGTCTGGCCATCGACGTACCAGTGGGTCCCATCACTCTGCCAGCCCGACAGCAGCTTCGAGCCGCTGATCACGGCCCCCGGGAAGCCCAGGATCTGCTGGCGCGCCTTGGGCGACAGGGTGCCGCTGAGGCGGTACGTCCCGGCCTCGAGCGCGATGCGCGTGCCTTCCGCGTACTGGTTGAGCAGGGCCTGATTCAGGGTGGTGCCGGCGGCCACCTTGACGTCATAGGTAGGAACGTAGCTCGAGCTCGGGCCGTAGCTCGAAGACCCTGAAGTGGGGGGCGCCGTGGGAGCGATAGTCGGGGCGGTCGTCGGGGCGGTCGTCGGGGCGGTCGTCGGGGTGGGAGTCGGGGAAGGGGTCGGGCTGGGAAGGGGCGTGGTCACGACGTCCCGATCATCGATGGTGATCCCGATCGTCACCTTGCCCGAGGTCCCCCCAGACGAAACGAGCCTGATCGTGGCGTTCACCGAGGTCATCTGACCGGCGACGACGCTTACGGTCTTGATGACCTGCCCGATCCCGATACCCGCGGAATTCAGGGCCTCGACCTTCATGCTGTACGACCCTGGCGTGAGGCTCGCGAAGGTGATGGCGCTCGCGAGCGGATAGCCCACGAACTTGATCATGGGCGCGGTCAGGGAGCCGCCCGAGAGCGTCACCCGAATATTCTTGACGTCTGCCTTGGTGTACAGCGCTTCGTAATCGGCGGACTTGAAGCTCATGCTGACCGCTCCGACATTCTGCTGCACGGCCGGAGCCTGCCCGCTCTCGGGGGACAGGCCGGGGGGGGTCGCGAGGCCGCAGGCGGAGACACCGAGGCTGCAGGCCAACATGACGGCGAAGCCCATGCGCGTGGGAAGCTTGCGAAGCGCGTTCGTCGATTGCATCAAAACTAATCCCTTTCTGAATTGCGGCCGTGGGGCGCCTGGAAAAATGACGAGGCGCGCGCTCTTCGGCCACCAAAATCCCGCTGGGTGCGGTGCTTTGATGGTTTCAGCATACGCAGCGGCCATTTCGGCTCAGGAAAGGGAAGATTAAGGTGGGATTGAGCATCTACCGTCTGCACGGCTTCATCACACAACTTCGTGATCTTTTTTGACATGCTTCCTCGCTCCGGCTAAGATGCCGGAGCATCCATGGCATGCATGTCCCTCTTTCCACTCGGGAGGCCCCATGACGATCGACGGCATCCAGACTTCCGCGCCGCTCGCCGTGAAAAACGCCACCGTGGCCTTGTTGACCAACTTCTTGCCCCCGTACCGGATCCCCCTGTTCGAGGCCCTCGAGAGGGAGCTGGGGGCGCTGCGGATCTTCCTGTCCACGCGCATGGAGCCAAACCGCCCATGGCCCGTCCAGTGGCGCCAGCTCAAGGTGACGCTCCAGCGCACCTTTTCCTTCCGCCAGACTTGGCGCCATCCCAATGGCTTCAGCGAGCCCCTGTACGTCCAGATCCCCTACGACACGCTGTGGGCCCTCGCGGCCATCCGCCCGCAGGTCGTCGTCTCGGGCGAGCTGGGCTTAAGGACGATCCTCGCGGCGGCCTACCGGTGGCTGGCGCCGCACTCCCGCCTCATCGTCTGGGCGACCCTCTCCGAGTACTCGGAGCAGGGTCGTGGCCGGCTGCGAGAGTGGCTGCGCCGCTGGATCCTGCGCTCAGTCGACGCGGTCCTGGTCAACGGCGAGAGCGGGGCGCGATACATCCGCCATTTCGGCGTCCCGGACGAGCGGATTTTCCGGGTGCCCTACACCACCAATAGCGAGCCTTTCAGCGCCGTCCCCATGGACAGGGCGGAGCGATCGCACCCTCGCCTCCTGTATGTCGGACAACTGGTCGAGCGAAAGGGGCTCCAGCATCTCTTCGAGGTCCTCGGTCACTGGGGAGCAGCCCATCCCGACGCGGAGCTCGAGCTCTGGCTCGTAGGGGATGGCCCCCAGCGCCCCGAGCTCGAGGCCTCACGCCTGCCGAGCAACATCACATGCCAGTTTCTGGGAAACATCGCCTACGACGAGCTGCCGGGGGTCTACGCCCAGGCGGATCTCTTCGTCCTGCCGACCCTCGCCGACGAATGGGGGCTGGTGGTCAACGAGGCCATGGCCTCCGGGCTTCCCGTGCTCGGCAGTCGCTATGCCCAGGCCGTCGAGGAGCTCGTCGTGGAGGGGGAGAACGGCTGGATCTTCCGGCCCGATGACGCCGACGACATGCGCGCGGCCATGGAACGCGCGCTCGCGACACCGGGCGATCGCCTGGAGGCCATGCGGTCGGCCGCCCGCAGTCGGGTCGAAAGCCTTACGCCCGAGTTGGTGGCCGCCAAGATGGTGGCGGCCATCCGCTACGTCCTGGAGCGCTAGGGAGCCGGAGCGAGCGAGATCCCCCCCGCCAGGTCATTTCCGAGGGCTTGCCACTGGTCAAAGGATCGCATGCCGCCCCTCCATGACCAGCGGGCCTCCGCCAAGAAGGGCAAGTAGTAGCGGTTGTCGGCAAAGCGGTTGTGGTTGCTCGTGAACACCGCGTCCGCGGCGCTGCTGGGCGGACCCGCGAGGACGAGGCCCGAGTACCCCTTGCGCATCTGGATCGTGTTGCCGTGGACGTAGTTGTCCCGGGTGTCGCGGTTGCGGTCGGTCGCATGCACGATCACGATGCCGGCGACGTTGTCCTCCACCGTGTTGTCCACGACCTCGACGCCCGAGGAGTTGCTGACGACGATCCCGGCCCCGTCCGGCTCCCAGGTCGCGAAGTGGACGCCGTTGCCCCGGACGGTGTTGCGCCGGATGATGGCGTTGCCGCTAATCTCATGGACGATCCCCATGCGATCGTTCGCCTCGACCAGGTTGTCCTCGTACACCACGTTCCGGTTCTCGATGTCGGTCCACAGGCCGGGCCCGTAGTTGTGGTGCACCCAGTTCTTGCGAACCGTCAGGCCATTGGCGTAGACCCACTTGGAGCCGCCCGCCTCCCAGAAGGAGTTGAAGCCCTCGGAGTTGTTGTAGGCGATCTCGTTGTTCTCGACCAGCACGTTGGCGCCGCCGCCGCCGATGCCCAGCTGGCCCTGGTGGTGGATGTTGCAGCCCCGCACGGTGCCGCCGTCGCCGATCTGCAGGCCCCAGCCGTGGTTGAAGCGAATCTCGCAGTTCTCCACCAACCAGCCCGTCCGGGAGTCATTGGTGATGGCCGGCACCTGCGCGGCGTTGCCGAACTTCTCGACGACCAGGTTCTGGAGCACGACGCCCGCCCCGCCCCCCTTGATGGCCTGGGCCATGACCGTGGTCTCGACCTTGTGGCCCGTCGGCTGATCGGCCAGGTAGATCCGGCTGTTGGCGTAATCGAAGTAGAACTTGCCCTTGGTGAGGCCAACCAGGCTGTCCACCTGCTGGAGCGGCTTGTCGTCGTAAAAGACGTCCTCGCTCTTGCCCGCCATGGGGTTGCCGCCGACGACCTCGCCGGAACTTCCCGCCAGGCGCTGGGTCTGGCCCTCGACGTACCAGCGGTTTCCCTCCTGCTTCCAGCCGGATAGCAGCTTTGAGCCGCTGATCACGGCCCCCGGCATGCCCAGGATCTGCTGGCGTGCCCTGGGTGCCAAGGGAGAGCTCAGCCGGTACGTCCCGGCCTCGAGCAGGAATCGCGTCCCCTCCGGATAGGCGTCGAGCAAGGCCTGGTTCAAGGCTCCGTCCCGAACGTCCACATCGTAGGTGGGTGAATAGGCGGGATCCGGACCGTACACGGTCGGCTGCACCCCGCCAAAGGTGTCGAACCAGCCACACGCCAGCATCAGGCTGACGAAGGCCCCTCCGATGCCCATGAACAGTCCTCTCTTGAACCGCTTGCCCATGGGGCCAGCGTAGCCCGCCGGCCGCCCTCGGGACACAACGAAGGGACCAAGCTTTATTGGGACTCGGGGCATGCGTGACTTATCAAAACTTTGTAACTTTTTTTGACAAGCAAGCAAAGAGCGGCTACAATCCCCTCGGACTCATGGCCCCGACCCTCCGAACGGGAAGGGCCTCCCGACCTCCAACTCACCAGCAACCACCCTTGGCGCGGATCTCCACCCTGATAACGGGAGGTGGTAGCCATGCGACCCCTGAGCATTCCCTTGCTGTCGCGGAACTTTCTCTATGCCGTCCTGATCCTCGCGGCCCTGGTCGATCTGCCACGACGCTTCAACATCGGCCCCCTGACCGGCCTGGCCACGCTCACCATGCTCTGCGTCCTGCTGCCGATTCTCCTCGGGGCGGCGGACTTCCGGCTGCTCCGAACTCTCCCCATCGAAGTCACGCCCCTGGTGGTCTTCCTGGTCTGGGGGTTCCTGTCGATGAGTTGGAATGCCCCCACCATCGCGGGAGCCCAGAGCTTGCTGGTCCCTGCGGTCTTCATCCTCCTCGTGTCGCTGGCCTACCATCATACCAAGCACCATGCCGGCTTCACCGAGCGATTGCTCAAGCTTTTGGCCTTCGCCTCCCGGCTCGCCGTCGTCCTTTACGCCCTCAGCGTGCTCGTGGGGGGGCTCGAATCCAACATCCTGTTCAGCGCACGCTCGTTTGCGCTCAGTTCCTTGCTCTTCTTGGCCTGGCATTTGGCAAACTGGCGATATGGCGTTCGAACGGGTCTCTACTGGGCCTTCTTCACCACGGCGACCGTTGGGCTCAGTCTGTCTCGTACGGCCCTGGCAACCGGCCTGCTGTTCTATCCGCTGGCGAGGATGTCCCTCAAGAACCGCTGGGGCTTGCTCGGAGTGCTATTGATCGGCGGGCTCCTGGCGTTTGGGCTCTATCAAGCGATCTACTTCTTCGAGCCGCTGCGCGCCCGCTTCCTGGAGGGAGACACCTCCATGAGCATCGGGGGGATCGCCATCAACGCCACGGGTCGGATGACCATCTGGCAAGCCATCTTGACCTCCTTCCTCGAGTCTCCGCTCATCGGGAAGGGGATCGGCGCCTCCGAGGGCGTGGTGGCCATGGCCGCACCTGGACTGGGGCTCCCGCACTGCGATTACCTCCGTCTCCTCCATGACCTCGGCCTGATCGGCCTGGGGGCATGGATCCTCGGGCAGGGCTCGCTCCTGGTGGCGACTTGCCGCGCCTGGATCCGAGCGGACCGCCAGGGCACCCGCCTGGCTCCCTTGCATCTGACCGCCTTCCTGGGGCAGTTGGGGGTCGCCTTTGGCATGGTCACCGACAACCCCCTCGTCTACATCTTCCTGATGGCCCCCCTAGGTATCATCGTCGGCGCCTCCCTCGGCGCCAGGACCCTCGATCGTCCCCAGCCGTCACAAAGGGAGGCGCTGCCATGCGCGTCATGATCGTCCACAACTACTACCAGCAGAGCGGCGGCGAGGATGCCGTGGTGGCCAACGAGCGGGCCCTGCTCGAGTCCCATGGGCACGACGTGCGGTTCTATGCCGCCGACAACGACGCCATCCGGGGCCCCCTGGCCACCTTGCAGACGGCCTGGAGGACTCCCTACTCCCCCGCGGAACGCCGCCGCTTCGCCGAAGGCTTGGCCGAGGTGCGCCCGGACGTCGTCCATGTCCACAACTTCTTTCCCTTGCTCACTCCTTCCCTCTTCGATGCCTGTCGGGAGCATGGCGTTCCGGTGGTGCAAACGCTTCACAATTACCGGCTGATCTGCCCCGGCGCCCTGCTGATGCGCGAGGGGCGGATCTGCGAGTCGTGCATCACCGGGTCGCCTTATCGCAGCGTGTGGCACCGTTGCTACCGCGGCTCCGCGCTAGGAAGCCTGGCGACCGCCCGGATGGTGGCCTATCACCGATCGCATGGGACCTGGCACCACAAGGTCGATCGCTTCATCGCCCTGACGGAGTTCGCCAAGAGCCGGTTCGTGGCGGGGGGATTCCCCCCTGCCAAGATCACCGTCAAGCCCAACTTTTACGACGACCGGCACCGCGTGCCCCACTCCGGGGAGCGCTCGGGAGCCCTGTATGTGGGGCGCCTGAGCCCCGAAAAGGGGATCGGCACCCTCCTTCAAGCCTGGGGGGGGCTCGAGGAGCCGCTGATGGTGATCGGCGACGGGCCCATGAAAGCGGCCGTTCTGGCTACGCCGGGCGTCACCTTTCTCGGACGCCTCGGCGCGGCGGAGGTCTCCGCCCACATGGCCCAGGCCGCCTTCTTGGTGGCTCCGTCCGAATGCTACGAGGGCTTCCCGATGGTGCTGGCCGAGGCCTTCGCCCATGGCCTTCCGGTCATCACCTCCAACCTCGGCAGCATGCCCGAGATCGTCTCGGACTTCGAGACCGGCCTCTTGGCCGAGGCCGGCAACCCGTCGGACCTGGCGGCCAAGGTCCGGTGGGCCTGCAAGCACCCCGACCAGATGCGCCGGATGGGCGACAACGCCCGGCGCCAGTATGAGCAGAACTTCACGCCGCTCACCAACTACCGCCACCTGATGGAGATCTATCGGGCCGCCGTCCGCCCGGTTTCCCGGGCAACGTGAGCCGGCCCTTCGACCGCCCTACGATTGAGAGAGGATCCTATGAGCCAACGCGTCGAAGCCCTGGATTCCGTCAGGGGCCTTGCGGCCCTGGTGGTCGTCCTCGGGCACCTCCTGTATGTCAGCGATCGCTTCAATCCCGTGCGCGCCCTGGTTTTCAGGGGGCACGCCTCGGTGATCCTCTTTTTCATCCTGAGCGGCTTCGTCCTGTCCTTGCCATACCTCAACGGCCGGGCCAAGCCCTACTCCGAGTTCGTCGTGCGCCGGATCTGTCGCATTTACCTCCCCTACCTCTGCGCGATCGTCCTTGCCCTCGGCTGCTACCGGGCCTTCGCCCGATCGAGCGTGCCCGGACTGAGCAACTGGTTTGCCGCCGTCTGGTCCACGCCACCCACCCCCGACCTGGTGTGGGCCCACCTGAGCTTCCTCGGCAGCTATCCGCACGACGCCTTCAACCCCGTCATCTGGTCGTTGATCCACGAGTTGCGCCTCTCGCTGGTGTTCCCGCTGCTCGTGACCTGGGTGCTCAAGCGGGACTGGAAGGTGGCGTTCGGCATCGCCCTGGGCGTCTCGGGACTCTCGCTGTTACTTCCCAGCGTGCTGAATGGCCCCTGGAGCGGCAACGACTTCTGGGACTCGCTGCACTACGGCTTGATGTTCGTGATCGGCATCCTCCTGGCCAGACACCGTCTCGAGCTGGTCGGCATGTTCCAGCGCCTTGGCAAGGCCCGCGCGTGGGGGGTCGTCGGGCTCGGGCTCTTGCTCTACCAGTACTCTGACTTGCTTTGCAAGCTTACGGACACCAAGCTGCGCATGCTCTCGGACTGGCCCGTGGCCCTCGGTGCCTCGATCTTGCTCATCTGGACGCTCGCCTCGCCAGGCCTCCAGGGTCTCTTGATGCGTGCCCCCTTGCAGTACCTGGGCCGCATCTCGTACAGCCTCTACTTACTCCATGCCGTCGTGCTCTTCAGCCTCGTGCATGCCCTGTATCAGGGCCAGCACCTGCCGGCGATCCTCCTGGCATCGCTCGTACTCTCGTTCGGGGTCGCCACGCTCTCCTACCACCTCGTCGAAAAGCCTTCCATTCGCCTGGGCGGCTATCTTGCCGGACAGTTCCGGAAGCTCCGCCTCTCCCTGTCGGCTCCAGCCCTCGGTGAGGGCAGCTAGGGCCCCTCCTCGGCATCGGTAATCTCCACGAGCCACCTTGTGCGATCCCCCCAAGGGAAAAGCTTGGTCGGCTGATTACGATCGGGTCGTTTCCACCGCGTTGCTGGAGGGAGGACCCGCATGAGCCAAGCCGTCTCGGTGATCGGCGTGCCGATCACCGCGCTGAGTTTCGAGGGGCATGTCGACCGGATGCTGGAGTGGGCGAGCCGGCGCGAGAGCCGCGTGGTCTGCGCCGCCAACGCGCACATGCTCATGGAGGCCCACCGGCGCCCCGACTTCGGGGCCATGTTGCGCGCGGCCGACCTCGTGAGCCCGGATGGCATGCCGCTCGTCTGGATGATGCGGCGCCTCGGGACGCCGCAGCAAGAACGCGTCGCCGGCATGGACCTCTTGCCGGCGCTCTGCCGGGGCGCGGCCGAGCGCGGGATCTCCGTGTTCTTCCTGGGCTCCACCCCGGAGATCCTCGAGCGCATGCGCGCCCGACT
>DATNQJ010000608.1:0-4999 GCA_036704085.1 Stenomitos sp. | reverse complement strand
AAGTCGGGGCTCCGCGACTTTATTTTGGAGGCCCACAGCCAGTCGGTCAGCCGCGAGGATGTCATCAAGCAGCTTGCCCGGTCGCTCGATGCGCCGCGCTCTGGTGACACCAGCTCCGGCCTGATGGACCTTCAGCGGATCGGGACATTGCGCTCCCAGCTGAACGCCTACACCAGGACCCTCCACGACTTCGCTAACGGGCTCGGGCGCTCGGCGTTCCAGCTCCACGGCGCGATCGCCAACCTCAAGAACGCCCCCACGCTGCACTTCGACGTCGCCGACGTCGCCGGACTGAACCTCCAGCGTCTCGCCCAGTTGGGCGAGGCCGTCAGGCACCTCCAGCGGGATGGCGAGCTGCTGCTCACGGCCAAGACCCATCCTTGGTATGGCTGCACGATCGCTGCCTACACGCCGCAGGTCCAGGCCGATCTCGAAAGCTGGCTCCAACTGCTGACGTCAGCCGGAAGCGAGTTGTCCTCGCTCCAGACTGCCTGGCGCGAGGCGCTCGACCTGGCCCCAGACGACACCTTCGATGGGGCCAGGTGGCTCCAGGACCTCGCAGGGGTACTCAATGAAAGGCACGCCGTCCCGGCTTCCTGGTTCACGCTCCCCTCGCTCGGGCACCTGGCGGCAAAGGCTCAAGCGAACGCGCCTGACTACGAGGCATACAGGGGCGCTCGCGACGAACTGCTGTTGCGATACAAGGGCGACCTCTTCGAGCGAGACCTCGTGCGCCTGGCCGGGGTCTTCGAGACCGGCGCCCCGTTGCTGGGTAGCCGCTTCTCCGGAGATTCTCGTCTGCCCGAAGAAGCGATCGCCGAGCTTCGCCCGCAGCTTGAAAGCAGCTTTTCCCAGGCCGAACGTGCCCTGGAAGGCTTCCAGCAGACTGCCTTGGCGGCGGCATCTCTTATTGGGCTGCCGGTCCCTGCGGGAGCCGAGCAGATGCGCGTTCTCCAGGCGATCGCGCTGCTCGTGCTTCGCGATCATCGCCCCTTGGCGTCCTGGTTCGAGCCCGGGCGCCTTCAGGCGGTCACCAGTCTTGCTGAGGAGGCCAAGCGCCACCACACCAACGTTCAGCAAATCCGAACGTCACTCACGAAGCGGTTCGATGAGAAGCTGTTCGACCTCGACCTGGCCCGGCTATCGGGGGTGCTTGAAAGCTCCGTGCCGTCGCTCGTTGGCCGCTTTTACAGCACGAGTCAGACTCCGGAGCAATGCACGGCGGATCTGCGGCCCCAACTGGCGCGAGTCCTGCCCCAGGCCGAGCGGGCGCTTGTTGCACTTCAGGAGGCCGCAGGAGCCCTTGCCGCGCTCGTGGGCCTGCCCGTTCCAAGGGGTGCTGCTCAAGCGCGTCAACTCAGGGGCATCGTCGAGATCGTCCTCCAGGACCATCGCCCGCAGGAGTCGTGGTTCGAGCCCGGGCGCCTACATGCCGTTGAGGAACTGGTCGCCGAAACACGTCGGCAGCTCGAGACGCTTCAGAAGGCTCATGGTGCGCTGACGGACAAGTTTGAAGAAGACCTCTTCGATGCCGTAACCGACAGCCTCAAGGCCCGTTTCGGGAGTGACTACGCCAGCTGGATGCGTCTGTTCAATGGCGAGTACCGCAGCGACATGAAGCGTTTGCGGGGCCTCATGAAGAGCCCCTCGCCCCTGAAGTACCCGGAAGCTCGGGAGGTCATCGAGACGGTGCACCGTCACAACAAGGCCAAGACTTGGCTTGCGGGGCAGAGTGACGTACTCGCGAGGGACCTTGGGCGGCTGTACGCCGGGCCGAAGACCAACTGGCAGGCGCTCGACCAAGCCGTGGCCGCCATGGAGCAACTGACGGTTCGCCTCGACCGGCGCGACGCCCCGGCGCAGCTCAGGATGCTCATGGTTCAAGGGGGAGATGCGCTGGCGCCGGTGCAGCAGGCCGACAACCTGTTGGCCCAGGCGCTCCAGGATCTCGACAAGGCCATCTCCGATCTTGGCAACGTCCTCTCCGGCGGGGACATCCAGGCGGCGGCCGAGGACGACGCTGCGCGGTTGCAGGGCATGGTCACCACCTGGGCCAGCGAGGCGGCAGGGCTCTGGAACGTCCTCGATGAGCTGGGCCAGCAGTACCGTAGCCCAGAGCCGCTTCAATTCCTCGAAGCCCGGCACGCGGTGGAGATGGCCTCGCGCCACAACCACGGCTGCACCTGGCTCGACGAACAGAACGAGACGCTCCTCCGCGATCTCGGCCACCATTACGCGGGAGCGAAGACCGATTGGCAGGCGTTAGAACAGGCAATCGCATCCGTCGAAGAGTTGAACAACATACTTGGACACCGGGTCGCGCCCGGGCCCCTCACCGCCCTGATGGCACAGGGGGGCGATGCGCTTCAGGCGCTTTTGCAGATGAGCGGGCACATGGCCGCAGTACTCGAAGGGCTCGAGAGGGCCGTAACGGGTCTGCTTTCGTTGATGCCCGGTGACGACCTCCGTACCCTGGCTAGCGAGGACGTGGCGCGGCTGCGTGAGCTGGTCAAGGGTTGGAGCGATGAAGCCCGGTTGCTGTGGGCGGCGCTCGATGAGATCAAAGCCTGCACCCACACCGCCTCCACGAACTTCGTGACCGCCAAGGAGGACGTCCGCGGGGCTCTCCAGTGCCACCAGCTAGGTAAGCAGTTGCAGCAGAGCTTCGACGAGCTTTCCCAGCAGTTCGGGCCTCAGTTCAATGGCTGGGAGACCCAATGGGCCGAAGTGGAGCATGCGCTTCAGTGGGTAGAGCGCGTCCGAGCGTGTTTCTCGGGCGTATGCCCGGAGGGGTTCATCGCCCGGCTACAGAACAACGTCGACGTTCCCAAGGACGAGCAGGAGCGTTCGCATCGGTCGATCTTGGCGTTCGCCGATGCTCTAGACCGCCTTCGTGGCTGTTTCACGGAGGAGGTCCTCGTTCGTGATGGGATTAGCAGCAGCGCGACCGGCGTGAAGGCGGCTGTTGACTGGGGCCGCAACAAGCAGTTGAACATGTCGAGGCTCGAAGAGTGGATAGACTACAACCGCACGATCGAAGAGGTGAGCGGTGAGGGCCTGGCCTCGGTCATCGAGGCGCTCATCCGCGAGACGCCCGAACGCTCGCAGTGGGTGGATGCCTTCCACAAGCGTGTTTTCGTGCTTTATCTCTCCCACCTCTACGAGAGCAAGCCCGAGCTTCGCAACTTCCGCGGCGCCCGCCATGAAGAGGTCGTCGCCGACTTCAAGAAGCTCGACCGTAACCAGTGGTCGATCGCGACGTCGCGTCTTCGCCACGTCTTGACCATGCGGCGCCCCGAGGTTCCGCCGGTGCTACACCCGAAGACCGAGATGGCGATCCTCAAGAAGGAGGCATCCAAGCGCAAGCGTTTTAAGGCGCTGCGAAAGCTCTTCGCGGAGATCCCGTCGCTTCTGCCCGCCCTGAAGCCTTGCATGATGATGAGCCCGCTTTCCGTTGCGCAGTACCTCGGGGAGACGGCACTCACCTTCGACGTCGTCATCTTCGACGAGGCCAGTCAGATCCTTCCCGCCGATGCCATCGGCGCGATCGGCCGCGGCAAGCAGGTTGTCATCGTGGGCGACCAGAAGCAGCTGCCCCCCACGTCGTTCTTTTCGGCCACCGCGCCGGAGTCCGAGACAGACGAAGACGAGGAAACGCCCGAGAGCATTCTAGACGCGTGCCTCAACGTCGGCCTACCGAGTCGGATGCTTACCTGGCACTACCGCAGCCGCCACGAGGACCTGATCGCTTTCAGCAACAAGTTCTTCTACGACTCGCGCCTGACCACGTTCCCGTCGCCGGATGCAAACGCCCGGGCGATCGAGTTCGTCCAGGTGCCGGGGGCGTACTACGACCGTGGCTCCACCCGCGTCAACCGTGGCGAGGCCCGTCACATCGCGGATCTGGTCGTGCAACATGTCCGGACCACGCCGGGGCGCTCGCTTGGCGTCATCACGTTCTCGGAAGCCCAGATGGTCGCCGTTCAGACAGAGATCGACCAGCGCAAGCGAGAGCATCCCGAGTTGGAGAGCCTGCTGCGAGAGGACGGCCCGGAAGGCTTCTTCGTCAAGAATCTCGAGAACGTCCAGGGCGACGAGCGCGATGTCATCTACTTCTCAGTGGGCTATGGCCCCGACCAAAGCGGGAAAATGTCGATGCTGTTCGGCCCGCTCAACAAGTCAGGAGGCGAACGGCGGCTCAACGTCGCGGTCACCCGTGCCCGCGAGCACGTTAAGCTCCTGGCGTCCTTCCACCCGACTGAGATCGATCGAGGCCGGACCAAGGCAAAGGGCGTCCATCTCTTGCGCTCATACATGGAGTTTGCCGACCAGGGACCGATTGCGCTCCTCGGGGAGCTGACGGAAGAGGGGGGCGAGCCGGAGTCGCCCTTCGAGACGTCGGTCGCCGACGCGCTGATGGCCCACGGACTGCGGGTCGTGTCCCAGGTGGGCGTTGGTGGCTTCCGTATCGACCTCGGCGTCAAGGATGAGGAGCGTGACCTCTACCTGCTTGGCGTCGAGTGCGACGGGGCAACCTATCACTCGTCCAAGACGGCCCGCGATCGCGATCGGCTTCGGCAGGAGGTCCTTGAAAACCTCGGCTGGCGGATCCATCGAATCTGGTCAACCGACTGGCTCAAGGACCCGGAACGCGAGGTCAACAAGGTGTTGGCTGCGTTGAAGGAAGCTCGCGTCGTCATGGACCAGCGCCTGGCCGAGGCGGAGCTGGCGAAAACCATTCCCTTCGAGGTGCCCCAGCCCACAACCGACCCTTTCGAGGTGCATGGTCCTATGTTTGGAGCAGCGGGTCCTGCCGAGGCTCCACTCAGTAACGTGCAGGTGGCCGCTGTCGCGGAGGTTCTGGGGCTGGCACAACCATATGTCCGAGCGGATCTGCCACTCGAAAGCAGTGCTGTGGACGCCTTCGAGTTCACCCCCTTTGCCAAGCTCGCGTACCTGCTGGAGCAGATCGTGGCCGTGGAGGCGCCGGTTCACGAGG
>DATNQJ010000607.1:0-5543 GCA_036704085.1 Stenomitos sp. | reverse complement strand
CGCGTTCGGTTCGGTGAGCCGTTCGGCCATATCGTGACGCGTTGGAGCGCGGCGATGGTGCTAGGTATGTGTCGGGCGGTATCTTTCTGTGGCACTATCCTCGGGGTTTCCCCCACTGGGCGTTACCCAGCGTCCTACCCTACGGAGCTCGGACTTTCCTCAGGATCCGAAGACCCCGCGATCGCCCGTCCCACTGACCATGTCAGTATATCAACCCAACAGCCGGGGTGCAACCTGCACCCCGGCAAAACTCCGCGTGGACAAAGGGCTTAGCGGCGGCGCGGCCGGGCGACCCAGGGGAGCATGAAGGCGAGTCCGAGTCCCTGCGAGCGGCGCGCGAAGGTAGCAAGCGCCTCATGCTGCCGCCGGGGAGCACGGCTCAGCGAGTGGCACACCGTCAGCAGGGTGAGCAGTCCGACCTTGTGACCGGTTTGTTCCAGCTCCTTCATGCGGTGCCTCCTTGAGCGCTTAACACATCTTAAGAATATAGCATAACAAAACGTGTCTGCCTATTCCCTCTCCAAGCCCTTGACGGCTGGGCCGTTCGATTATACCATACATTTGTATGGTTAAGGCAAGCTGCGGCATGGTGACTGGCTTTTTTGCGTTTGCGAGACGGGAGGAGCGATGGACGACCTGACGGCACGGCAGCGCGAGCTGCTCGATTGCATCGTCGATCATCACGAACGGCATGGTCAGGTTCCGACCGTTCGCGAGCTCGCGGCCGCGTTGGGGGTCAAGGCGCCCGGCACCATCCAGGACCACCTGCGCGCCCTCGAGCGCAAGGGCTACCTGGACCGGGAGCCCGGCGTGAGCCGCAACCTGCGTCTCACCGACAAGGTGGAGCGGCCCGATCCTTACCGGCTCCCGGTGATGGGACGCATCGCCGCCGGTCGCCCCATCGAGGCCATCGAGTCGGTCGAGTACCTACAGCTGGCGGAAGATCTGCAGCTCGCGGGCACCTTCCTCTTGCGGGTCAAGGGGGAGAGCATGATCGAGGACCACATCGCCGACGGCGATTACGTGGTGGTTCGCCCGCAGGCGACGGCCCGCAACGGCGAAATCGTCGTGGCCCTGTTGCCCAACGGCGAGGCGACGCTCAAGCGACTCTATCGGGAGGCGGACCACATCCGCCTCCAGCCGGCCAATTCCACCATGGAGCCCATTCGGGTCCCCGAGGTCACCATCCAGGGACGGGTGGTGGCCGTGATTCGTCCCATGCATTAGTACGGAGGCAATCGATGGCCATCTACACCTTTCCTGCTCGTCCGATCCCGGCCCGCCCCCAGCTGCGGGTGCTGCGCTCGCGGCGCACCTGGTGGACCCGCTTCATGGACCCGCGCGAGCTCTTCGGGCTCAAGGTCACCATGTTGGTCTGCTGCTTCTTGCTGGCCGCCATGCTGGGTGCGTGAGCCGTACCCGCTTAGATAGTTGCTCGACTGTCAGCGTGGGGACGCGACGTCGTGTCAGGCGGGTGTCATGACAAGGAGCACATGGTGGTGGGCCTGCATGATGATCGTGTGATGTGGCAATATCGGGATGTGTCAGTAAGACGGACGTATTCTCCTCTCGTAACGGATGGATGTCCCCAGCTAGGATGTCGTACGGCTAAATCGATTCATCGCCAGCGTGCTTTCCTGACAAGATCGGCGATGGTTGGCCTGCGGTCCCGCTCCCCGCTACAATGGGGGAAGAGAAAGGGAGGCCGTGGCCATGGGGCAGGACAAGCCCGCAAATTTCTACGAGATCTTGGGCGTGACCCGCACGGCCACCGAGGATGAGATCCGCTCCGCCTACCGCGCGAGGGCCAAGAAGGCCCATCCGGACCTGGTGGGCGGCAGCGTCCTAAAGATGGCCCGCCTCAACGAGGCCTACGAGACGCTCGGCAATGCGGACAAGCGTGCGCGTTACGATGCGACCCAGCGCGGGGCCTATCGCCTTCCGCAGCGACCGCGGCCCGCTCGCGCCGGCGGGGTGGATCCGCGGGTCTTTTATCAGAAGGTCTTCGCCCCCCTGGATGCGCGCATCCAGGTCCTGCTCGATCAGGTGCTGGATCAGCTCGACGATCTCTCGGGAGACCCCTACGATGAGGAGCTGATGGAGGCCTTCGAGACGGTCGTCGCCTCCGTGCGGCACACCCTCACCGAGCTCATGCATGGCCTGGCGGCCGCCTCGGCCCCGGATGCCTGGTATGCGGCGGTCGGCCTCTACGAGCAGGGCCTCCGCCAGTTGGAAGACGCGCTGGGCGAGTTCGAGAGCTTCGCGGTCAATTACCTGCTCGATCACCTGGTGGATGGGCGCGCCATCATGCTTGGAGCCTCCGAGCTGATGCAGGAGGCGCGCGAACGCATGAACCTCAAGGTTTGAAAGGACCCCTCGTGTCGGAACCCGAAATCGAACTGAATCCCCCCTACGCCTCCATGCTGGACTTCTACCGGGACGTGGAGCGCAACCTGACGGTCGTGCTGGACTCCTATGCCGCCGAGGGGATGGCGCCCACCTGCCAAAAGGGCTGCGATGCCTGCTGTCATCAGATGGTGATGACGACCATGGCCGAGGCCCGGGCCGCGGCGCGCTGGATCCGCGAACAAAGCCCCGAGGAGCAGGAGCGCTTGATGCAGTCCCTGGAACAGTGGCTAGCCGCGAGCGCGGACCTGCGCCGGCGCCTCCAGGAGGGAGCCGACGAGGATCTGGAGGCCCTGGTGGACGGCCTTGCGACCGAGTACTGGGCGCAGCGCATCCCATGCCCCTTCCTGAAGGGTGGGGCATGCAGCATCTACGAGGCTCGGCCCTTGATTTGCCGCCACCACTTCTCCCTGAGCGACCCCGAACTGTGCCGCACGGGCGAGGAGGACATCATCGAGCGGATGGAGACCATGGACGAGGTCTTCTTCTTCGCCCAGGACGCCATCCCCGAGGAAGAGGCGGAGATCGGCATGTTTCCCGAGCTGGTTCTGCTCGCCGTGCGGGAACTGGACTGACTCGGACTTTTCATCTCTACCGCCAGGCGCCCGTCGGTCTTTCCGACGGGCGTTCCTGTGTCCCGAATTGCACTCCATACAGGCAATTGAGTTCTGGTCTGATCGAAATCGAGTATTACTTGGAGTCAAGAATGAGCCTCCAGATCCAGTCCGTTTCACGCGGCCACGCGAAAGTGGTGCAGAGAGCGAGGCACGAGAGGGCCACTACACAAGCCAATGTCCAATCCCAGGGGCCGGGGTTCGTCGAAACTTTGTAGCCACGAAAACGTGTCGGAGCTTGGAACCAGCCTATCCAGAAGAACAAGGCACTAAGTGCGGTCACGACATAGGAACCCTCCGCGACCTCACCATTCATCACGTTCTGAGCTACCAGAATCAGATTTGGAAAGATCAACGGCGACACCATCATGACCCCCCAGATTCTGAAGGGCAGTCTGATGCCGCCAATTGTCGCATAGGAGCGATCCGTCCGGAGGCCTGGATCGTCACTTTGCTCGTGCCTCGGATCAGCGATGGGCAGCGCGCTGCCCGTCTTGCCGAACCCTTCGTCCCGACTGGACGCGTTCTGAACGTAGTCATCCGAGCCAGAGGCGACGTTCGTTTTGGACTGAGCCTCAAGCAGCACCAGGACGATCAAGAGGTCGGCGCCCCACAGCCTGGGGTCGATAAGGATTGCTCCTATCCCAATGATCCCCAACAATGCACCAAGGCCAGCCGTTACGCCATAGACCACCCTGCGATCGCCTATGACTTCCGGCCTGATGATGTTCCGGTAAAAGTGCTTCAAGAAGTCGTCCACTTTGTCTTGATTTGAACGGTAATACGGTGCTGGCATCTTCTATCCTGCTAACGGTTTATGATGGTATCAGCCATGTCATACCCGCTTCAGCTTCGTTTGTGTGCTCGATGTTTGGCGCGCAAGGACTTGAGCCAGCCTGAAATAAATAGGGGCCAACAAGTTGACGACCTACAACTTGAGGGGCGGTTGGCCACGGCCAACCGCCCCTCGTCATTTCAAGCGCCTCAGGCATCGAGCAAGAGTAGCGCCTCGAGCCCCTGCTGCTGCTTACGTAGATCCTGGAGCTTGTACAGGAAGAAGCTGCCGAGTCCCGGCTTCTCGCTCTCGAGCACGAGCTCCATAGCGGGTTCCAAGGTGCCCGTGAGGTCGCCCGGGAACTCTTGCGCCAGGGCATGCAACAGGTGAATCTGGCCCGCGTTCAGCTCATGCACCTCGCTACCGTGCCGGAAGGTGGCCAGCTCGGAGGGTTCGGCCTTCTTGCGTCGCCGCACGGGGGCCGCCTTCTCCGAACCAGCGGTGCGGGACGTCTTGGTGGGTTTGCGTTTTTCCATGGCTAAATCCTCCAGTAAACTCCGGGAATAAGAGACGATTTATCGTATGAGACGATTATAGAGCCGAAATGTTCCCTGCCAAGATGATTACAATCACTTACATTGTGAAGCGAGTCGCTGTTAGTTTGGAATGGGCATCGTTTGGGGCTTAACCATTGGGGAAATCGGCGCGCGCCACCCGGTACAGCCAGACAAGCAGGCTGAATCAACGATGCCCTTTTCCGTCGGGCGGATCCCTAAGGATTTTTAAGAAATCTCTCGGAACGTTACCCGGAAACCCGGCATTATCGGTGACGGGCGGGTTATCGCCGGGAAGGAGCCGGGAAAAGCGCAGCGGGCGCCGATAAGTCGGCGCCCGCTGTCAAAAAAGTGGGGCCCGCCGGGTGTGTGAGCGGCGGGCCCCTCCAGCTCAGAGAGGTGAACTAAGAACTGGTGGGGTCATTATGGCCCCTTTGTCCAAAATTTTCCAGTGGGGGGCGATCGGGGCGCGAGAGGCTAGTTTGCGGGTTGCGAGGGGGCAGTCGTGGCCATGGACGCGGCGATCGCCTCTCGCAGTCGCTTCAAGCCGCTGCTGAACGGCCACCAGCTCTTGAGCTTGTCCATCATGCCCTGCTTGGCCGTGTTGGGAATCCGGTTCAGCCAGTCCGAACCGGGCGTGGTGCCCAGGGTCTGGCAGAGGTACTCGATGTCCTTCTTGTCGAGGGCCGCAACCAATCCGTTGTAGTACGAGGGGTTGAAGCTCACGCCGCGAGGCGGATCGCCGAACAGCGCCTGAAGCACCGACTGGCGAGGCCCCTTCTTGAGGTCCTCGAACATGCGCGCGATCCCCTTGCCGGCCCCACCCAGGAGCCGGTCGAGCTCGGGCATCATCTTGTCCGATTCGCCCTGCTGGCGCGCCATGTCGACCACCGAGGCGATCGCCGTCTGGTCGTCGCCACTGGTGCTGCCATCGAGCAGGATCTTGATCATCAAGGCCTTCTGCTCGGGCAACGAGGCGTAGAAGAGATCGAAGTTGTTGATCAGATCGCGCACGGCCTTGTGGTCCGCCGTCTTGAGGTACTGCCAGATCTGCTGGACCTTCGGATCGTTCGGGTCCTTTTGCGGGCGGTCCGTGTTGGTGCCATCGGTCCCGTTCGTCCCATTGGTTCCGTTGGAGCCGTTGGCGCCATTGGTCCCAGTGCTACCGTTCGAGCCGTTGGCGCCATTGGTCCC
>DATNQJ010000606.1:0-5394 GCA_036704085.1 Stenomitos sp. | reverse complement strand
ACCTCGGTGGGCTGGGTGAAGCCCGAAGCGGAAAGGGCCTCGACCAGCTCGGGACGAAGGCCCAGGTCGGCGAAGGAGGGCGTCGAAGAAGAAGTTGCCATGGAAGAATCCTTTGAGAAGGGCATGCCCGGTGGCATGCGTGGCCGGTCATCCACGTAAAAGGGCCCACGCTGCCAAAGCGTAGACCCAACTTCAACAGAATAAATGTGGTGACACCATTTCGCGGCTATACTGACTGTAACACCGCCCCCCATGACCGTAAAGGGTTGCACTGCCCATGGCCGACCTGCACATCACCGCTGGCATCTGGATCCCGGACACCGCGATCGCCTTTCGGGCCATCCGCTCGGCCGGTCCCGGCGGCCAGAACGTCAACAAGGTCGCGAGCAAGGTCGAGCTGCGGGTCGACGTGAGCCAGATCGTGGGCCTTTCCGAGGCCGCGCGCGCCCGCTTGCGGGATCTGGCGGGCAAGCGCCTGCTCGAGACCGGCGAGCTGCTCGTCACGGCGTCCGAGACGCGCAACCAGCTGGAGAACCGCCAGATCGCCGAGGCGAAGATCGTCTCCCTGGTCCAGCAGGCCCTCGTCGCCCCCAAGGCGCGCCGGGCCACCAAGCCCACCAAGGCCTCCAAGGAACGGCGCCTGACCGCCAAGCAAGGTCGCTCGGAGCGCAAGCAGAGCCGCGGTCGCGTCCGGGACCTGGACTGATTTAGCCCACGGGCCAGATCTCCTCGGCCGCCTCCTCCATGAAGGTGACGGGCCCCGGCACCGCTTCGGGCGTGAAGGTCGCCTCGGTGCAACAGTCGAGGAGGGCCTGGATGAGTCCCGGCGGAACGACCGACTTGGCGCCCAGTTGCCCCTGAGCGAACAAGAGGAAGCTCAAGACGCGGTAGATGTGGCGGCCCTCGACCCGGCGCATGAAGTAGTCCCAGTCGAAGGCCGGAATGGGCTGCTGCACCATGGACAGGGCGTCGTACCAGTCCTTGGGGGTCTCCTCGCGGAACGAGAGGATCTTGCGAAAGAGCAGGTCCTCGGGGCCCATGACCCGAAAGGTATGGCCGTTGACGTCGAACACGCGCGTCCGCGCGAACGCGTCGGCATCCAGCCGGATGTAGCCGGTGGTCCACACGATGATGTCGATGAGCACGTTGTACTTGAAGGCCTTGTAAAGCCAGGCCCCATCGGTGTCACGGGTGTGGAACCCCTGTCGCGCCAGCACGTTCAGGGCCTTGTGAGGCAGCTCCGCCGGCAGGAAGATGTCGAAATCCTTGGTGCATCGCTTGCGGCCGTAGGCCCACAAGGCGACACCGCCGCCGATCATGAAGGGGAACCCCGCCGTATCGAGGATGGCGCACGCCTCCTGTCCGGTGGCCAAGATCTGGGCCGTCCCGGGGCACACCGGCATCTCGATCTGGGGAACATCCTGGAGCAACAGGATGGGGGCCGGGTTTCCGCCTTCGCCCTCGAGCGCCCGTCCGAGTTCAGTGGCCAACTTCTCCATTGAAGCCCGACCTTTCTGCCTAGCGCAATGCGGCGCGAACAGGGGCGCCGGAAACGACCTACGTCACGCTCCACGCCCCATGTTAAGGATTATGACAACGCGCTACGCTAGCACGCGCCCCCCCTCGCTGCAAGCCACGATTGGCGCTGCCGACCCTGGCCACGAGGCCGCCGCCTGGCCTCAAGACCGGCCCCGGAGGGGCCAGCAGTCAACAAATTGTTGCGATTCGGCCGGAAGGCGCGGCCGAACGCTATGCTGGACTGATCGCTATGGCGCTTCAGCAAGGTGGAATCAGGACATGAAGCGGTTTGGCTTCCGTGGCATCGGCACGCACGTGCTGAGTATGCCCGAGCCCGTCGAGGTGCAGATCGTCGTCGACGCCCCCCGCGTCAGCTGGGGCGATCGCCTCTTCTTGGCCTCCAACCTCAACGGCTGGCACCCGCGCCAAGAGCGCGCGGTCTTCAAGCGCCTGGGTCAGACCCGCTTCATCCTGCTGCTCCTGATTCCGAAGGGGACGATCCTCGAGTTCAAGATCACGCGCGGCCGCTGGGATCGCGCCGAGGTGGGCACCGGGGGCTCCGCGCTGCCCAACCACCGCTACAAGATCACCGAGCCGTGCCGGATCGACGTGGAGGTGGCCGACTGGCAGGACCGCTATCCGCGGCTCGTCCCCCCGCACACCATGGTGGGGGACGTCCGGTCGCTCGGAGAGTTCGAGATCCCGCTCCTGGATCGAAAGCGCCAGGTCTTCGTCTATCTGCCTCCGGGCTACGAGGCGGACTCCACGCGGCGTTACCCGGTCATGTACATGTACGACGGTCAGAACCTCTTCGACGCGTCGACCTCGTTCAGCGGGGAGTGGCAGGTCGACGAGACCTGCGAGCGCATGATCCGCGCAGGCGTGCTGCCGCCGCTCATCGTGGTGGGCATCTACAACGGGGAGGCCGACCGGCTGCACGAGCAGTCTCCCTGGCCCAATCCCCATTACGACGTGCTCGGCGAGGGGCGCGTCTTCGCCGAATGGGTCGCCACGGGCCTCAAGGGCGAGATCGATCAGTGCCTGCGCACCTTGCCGGGTCCCGAGCACACGGGCATCGGCGGCTCGTCGATGGGGGGGCTGACCTCCCTCTATGCCGCCTTCCGGTTCCCCGAGGTCTTCGGGCGGGTGCTCGCCATGTCGAGCGCCTTCTGGTTCAACAAGCACCGGATCTATCCCTTCATCCGGGACAAGGGCAAGAACCCGGGCCAGCGCATCTACCTCGACTGCGGTCACTACGAGGAGCACGGGCGCAACCGCCTGGGCCCCCTGCGCCAGTCACGCGAGATGGCCCAGCTCCTGAGGAGCCTGGGGTACGAGGACGGCAAGGACCTCCTGTGGGTGGAAGACCCCTACGGCCAGCACAGCGAGGCGGACTGGGCGCGCCGCCTGCCCCGAGCGCTCAAGTTCCTGTGGGGGGATGCCCCGCGGAACGAGCTCCGGTCCACCGTCCCGGCTCAGCTCCCGAGCCCCTGGAACGAGTACCCGGGTCTCAAGGCACGGCCGTAGCGAACTACTCCCGGCTCCTCCCCAGTTCCGGCTCGAGGGCACGGTAGGGCTCGTCCGCGAGGCCCACCTGCCGTGCGTGGCGCTCGGAGGGATGGTGCACGCCTCCGAACTCGTTGTAGCGCAGGGCCGCCTCGTTCGTGAGGCGCGTGAGCCAGGAGGGCGCGAAGCGGGTCGCAAGCTCCATGCCGCGCATCAGACGGCTGTGCTCGGCCGGCCCCGGCAGCAGGCGGTTGCCGAGATCCAGGACCTTGAGCGTGAAGGCCGGGAAGAGGTCATGGACCATCCCCAGGAGCCGCGCCCGGCCCGTCAGCGTGAGCTCCACGTCCCCGCGCCGGGTCGCGTCCACGATGCAGCGGGCGGCCTGCTCCGCATCGATCGACAGCCACGGCAGCGAGTCGGCGATGCTGAACCACGTGAACTCGGCGGCCTGATGCCCCTTGAACATGGCGTTGACCGGCGAGCCCGTGCGCATGAGCCCCGGCACGATGGTCGTGACGACGATGCCCTCGCGCGCCAGCTCCGCGCGTAGGCCGTGCGAGAAGCCCCGGAAGGCGAACTTGGCCGCGTCGTAGGGCAACAGGTGCGGGGCGGGCACCCGCCCGCCGATCGAGGTGATGTTGGTGATGCGGCCCTCGCCCCGCTCGCGCATCTGCGGCAGGACGGCGAGCGTGGTGTAGACCGCCCCCATGAAGTTGCTCGCCATGCTCGACTCGAAGTCCTCGACCGTCATGGTGTCGAGCGGGCCCACCTGGATGATGCCCGCGCTGTTGACGAGCACGTCGATCCGCCCGAACCGCTCCAGCGCCCGGGCAACCATGGCCTCGGCCTGGTCCCGCTCGGTCAGGTCGCAGGTCACCGCGAGGACCTCGGCCCCGAGGCGCTCGAGGCCCTCCTGGGCCCGCGCGAGCTCCTGCGCGTCCCGGGCGCAGATGACAAGCCGACAGCCCTGGAGCGCGAACTCCCGCGCGAGCAAGAGGCCGAGGCCCCGCGAGCCGCCCGTCACGAGCGCGACCTGCCCCGAGAGGTCGGCCTTGGACCTCTCCCTGAGAGCCCGATAGCCGAGATACGCCAGGCCTGCCGCTGCCAAGAACGCCGTGCGCCGCCACTTAGGGGCCATGGGGACCTCCTTGCCGAACCACCGTCACCGGCCCAATGGTGGCACCGGGATCGGGCGCTGTCACGAGGCAGCCGGGGCTCGTGGCGGCGTCAGCTCAGGAGGGACTTCTTCTGCTGCTCCAGGAGGTCGATGAGGATGTCCTTGACGTCCTGCTCGGTCTGGAGGCGCGCCATCTCCGTGAGGGCGAGGCCCACGAGCTTCTCGCCCGCCTGGTTGAGCAGCTCGGCGTGCTCGGGATCCTGGATGGCGCTCAGCATGGCGCGCTGGGTGCCCGCGAGCACCTCGGAGACCAGGTCCGGCAGATGGCGCTCGACCGCGTCCCCGATGAAGGGCAGGCGTCTGAGGTTCTGATAGCTGGGGGACTCGGCGACCGCCTGCTGCACCGAGTAGGTGAGGATGGCGTGGAGCTCGGGCGCCATCTGAGGCAACACCCGGCATACGATGGCCTCGACGTGCTCGTTGACGGACGCCTTCAGCATCGCCTGCTGGTTCGGCGTGAGGCTGCCGATGGACTTGAGCAGATCGAAGCGCTGGATCGAGGCCTGGTAGTTGCTCAAGAGCCTGACGCTGACCAGATCCGTCATGAGGTCGATGACCCGGCTCGCGTAGCGCTGGGGAAAGGCGACGGGGTTGACGAGGCCGAGCCGCCGCATGCGGTGGCCCACCGAGACGCCCCGCACCAGTTGCAGCCAGCCGGTCTGGCCGAAGGGAATCAGGTAGCTTCCGACGGGCAGGAAGTAGACCAGATCGTACCAGCGCGCGAAGCAGAAGGCCTTCCAGCTGGGATACGTGCCATGCCGTACCGCCCAGGCCCCCCGCAAGAGGAACTCGGCCGCGAAGAGGGGCATGAAGCACAGGTCGATGAGCCAGAAGGCATCGAGGGGACGGCCGTTCTCGCCGAGGCCCCGGAAGTAGTTGCGCACCACCAAGGGCCGGATCCGGTGCTCGAAGAAGCCCTGCTCCAGGCTCAAGCGCCCCGGAGCGAGGGTCTGGCTGGTCCAGAACTGGCTGAAGGCGAGCTTCGCCGAGTCCACGTGGGAGTGGCGCCGCATCCGGTTCTTGATCTGCTCGAAGACCCCGCTCATGCCCGCCCCCGAGAAGGGGTCCTCCTGGAACAGGTTGAGGCTGAGCGCCCGCATCTCCGCGAGCCGCGCCTCGGTCCGGGGCGTCTTGCCCTCGGCGCGAAGCAGGGTGAAGGTGTCTTCCGCCTGCTCGAGATAGGCCTCGGTGGT
>DATNQJ010000605.1:0-8443 GCA_036704085.1 Stenomitos sp. | reverse complement strand
ACCAGCTGCTGGGTGATGGTGCTGCCACCCTGGACCTTGCCGCCGGCCCGCAGGTCCGTCCACAGGGCGCGGCCCAGGCCGCGGATGTCGATGCCGCCGTGCTCGTAGAACCGCGAGTCCTCGATGGCGATGACCGCATCGCGGGTCACCTCGGGGATGGCCGACAGCGGCTGGTGGATCCGGCGCTGCTTGCCCCGGACCACCGTGATGAGCTGGCCGCGGGTGTCGTAGATTTCGGTGCCGTTGCCGGCCCAGGCGGCCTGGGAGGCGCCCAGGATCGCGAGGGCCGCAAGGCTCGGGATGAGGAAGCGTTTGATCATGGTGTTACACGCTGGGGGCGATTTCCGCCGGCTGTGCCGACCGGGCGAGCACCCGATCGTAGACGATGAGACCGAGCATCGACGCGATACCGATCGCGCCGAAGATATACCACAGATGCTCGGGGTGGTGCATCTGGAACAGGAGCTCCGTGACGCCGCGCGGGGTCGTGCTGAGCCGGGTGGCCAGCGTCTCCATCACCTTTTCCTTGGGGATGGCAGCGATGGCGTCAGGGCTCATGTTTAGCTGGGTAGCCATGTAGCGCTTGGCAAGGGTGATCTTGTCGCCGTAGGTCTGGTACATGTAGCCGCCGATCGAGCTGCCGATGCCCCAGCCGATGGCGAGGGGGATGTTGGCGTAGCCCATGTACAGGCCCTTCTTGTCCGCCGGGGCGATCGAGGCCAGGTACTCCATTTTCTTGGGGCTCGCCATCATCTCGCCGATGGCGAAGACCAGGATTCCGAGGGCACACCAGGCGCCGACCATGGTCGCCCCCGAGAGGACGATGCCGAGCACCGCCACGAAGATGCCCACGATGATGGAGTGCAGGGCCTTGAGGCGGCTGAAGATGGCGGCGATGGGCACCATCAGGAAGACGATGGCGCCGGCGTCGATGTTGACCATCCACTCGGGCGGGATCTGCTGCCCGTTCTGGGCCATCTGGAGCCAGGTGGGGTTGTGGAAGGTCTGGCCCAGCCAGAGCAGGATGCCCGAGGTGTTGACCCAGTCGTCGATGAAGTTGGGCAACAGGTCGAACAACTGCATGAACATCAGCCAGAAGCCCGAGAAGATGATGAGGAAGGCCGTGAGCTTGGGCACGAAGGCGTTGGCGATCGACGAGACCAGGATGTCGACCGGCTCGCGCACCGCGTGCGGCAGCTTCCGGAAGCCCGCTCCGAAGCTCGCGACCCCGTTCTTGAACGCCGCCGGGAAGGCCTGGGGAGCGCGCGAGTAGAGGGTCGCAACGAGGGCGATCGCCGTGAAGACGGCGGGCACCACGGGCGAGCCGTGGCTGAAGAGGGTGTACGCCAGCCAGATCACGCCGCCGGCGATGAGGAAGGGGCCCGGCTGGGCGTCGGGATCGATCGCGGAGTCCTCCGCGGCGCCCGGGGCGGCCGCGGCGCGCGCCGGCTCCTTGAAGGTCATGAGCATCAGGAAGTTGAGCGCGACCATGAAGGCGCTGGCGAAGAAGACGTGGCTCCAGCTCATGGCGCGCAGGAAGCCCGCGGACCAGGGCCCGACGAAGCCGCCGACGTTGACCATGGCGTAGAAGATGCCCCAGCCGACGGAGGCCTTCGAGCCCTCGGTGGAGTTGGCGACGATGCCCTGCACGCCCGGCTTGAAGATGGCCGTGCCGGTCGCGAGCATCATGCAGGCCAGGAAGAAGCCCACGTAGGTATGCTGGGTCCCCATCAGCAGGTAGGCCACGATGTTGATGCCCATGGCGCAGGCGATCGTCTTCTTGTAGCCGAAGCGATCGGCGAAGCCACCGGTGAACATGGGCAGCAGGGATTGCACCAGCGCCCACCAGGCGTAGATGGCGCCCTTCTGGATGTGCGTGAACTCGAGGCCACCGCGCGCCGCCGCATCGACGATGTAGAGCGAGAGGACGGTCCGGACGCCGTAGTAGCCCCATCGTTCGATGAGCTCCATGACGTTGGCGGACCAGTAGGCCGGGGCGAGGCTCCGGATCTGGGCGAGGGGTCCCTGGGGTTCGGCCGCCGGAATGACGACCGATTGTTCGTTGCTGACCACGGTTACTCCTACTGACCGGGGGGCACCCCGGATCGGCTTGCCGAGAGGTTGCTACGGGATCGTTACTATCCTTAATCATAGCAGCAAAGCGGCGTCTGGAGCCATCCATGGTAGAATCCGGGGGGCTCGCTTTTTTTGACACAGAATAGGGGTCACATGATCGCCTTCCAACAGGTCTCCAAGTTCCAGAGCAAGCGCTTCTTGTTCAAGGACGCCAACTTTCAGATCAATCCGGGGGAGCGCGTGGGGCTGGTCGGCCACAACGGCGCCGGCAAGAGCACGCTCTTCCGCATGATCGTGGGCGAGGAGTCCGCTGACGAAGGGTCGATCACCATCCCCGAGCGCTTCACCGTGGGCTACTTCTCCCAGAACCCCGCGGCCGAGATCGAGTTGACGGTGCTCGAGTGCGCCATGGCGGGCGCCCATGAGGTCCACACCCTGGGCCAGCGCATCGAGGAGCTCTCGCATCGCCTGTCGGACCCCGATCTCGCGGACATGGACGCCGTGCTCGAGGAGCTCGGTGAGGCGCAGAGCGCCTTCGAGACCCTGGGTGGCTACGACCTCGAGCAGCGCGCCCAGGAGATCCTGAGCGGCCTCGGCTTCTCGGCGGCCGACCAGGCCCGCAAGGTCGGCGAGTTCTCGGGCGGCTGGCGCATGCGCATCGAGCTAGCGAGGGTCCTGTTGCGCAAGCCCGATGCCCTGTTGATGGACGAGCCGACCAACCACCTGGACGTCGAGACGATCATCTGGCTCGAGGAGTTCCTCGATCGCTACCCCGGCGCCATCTTCATGACCTCGCACGACCGCGACTTCATGAACCGCCTGGTCTCCAAGATCGTGGCCGTCGAGCATGGCGGGATCACGGTCTACTCGGGCAACTACGACTTCTACGTCAACGAGTCGGCCACGCGGCTCGCGAACCTCGAGGCTGCTGCCAAGCGCCAGGAGAAGGCCCTCGAGAAGGAGGAGGAGTTCATCGCCCGCTTCAAGGCGCGCGCCTCGCACGCCGCTCAGGTCCAGAGCCGGGTCAAGATGATCGAGAAGATGGATCGCATCGAGGTGCCCAAGGAACTGCGCGCCGTGGACTTCCAGTGGCCCGCCTGCCCGCGCAGCGGCGATATCGTGGCGACCATCTCCGGGGTCGGCAAGGCCTACGGGGAGAAGACGGTCCTCGAGAACATCGATCTTCAGATCAAGCGCCTGGACCGGGTGGCCTTTTTGGGCGTGAACGGCGCCGGGAAGTCGACCCTGCTCAAGATCCTGGCCCAGCAACTGGCGCCGGACCAGGGTGAGTGCAAGCTCGGCGCGAGCCTCTCGGTGGGCTACTTCGCGCAGCACCAGACCGAGATCCTCAAGCCCGAGATGACGGTCTACGAGGCGGTGCAGGAGGTGGCCCCCACCACCAGCCGCGCCTCCATCCAGAACATCCTGGGGTCCCTGCTCTTCAGCGGGGATGACGTGGAGAAGCAGATCTCGGTGCTCTCGGGCGGCGAGAAGACCCGCCTGGTGCTCGCGCGGATCATCGCGAACCCCGTCAACCTGCTCATCCTGGACGAGCCGACCAACCACCTGGACATCCGGACCCGCGAGGTGCTCCTGGAGGCCCTGCAGCAGTTCGAAGGCACGCTCGTCTTCGTCTCGCACGATCGCCACTTCCTGCGCGACGTCGCCACCAAGGTCATCCTGATCGACCAGGGCCATACGACCGAGTATTTGGGCGGCTTGCCGGAGTTCCTGGAGAAGAACGGCAACCGGTTCCCGGGCTCTCAGTATCAGCAAACGTTGCGGGTGGGATAACGAGCGGCTTGCGGCCCTCAGGGGCCGAGGGGTCATTTATACCGGCCCTTGGAGCGGGTAGGATCTCTTCATAAAGAGAGGAGCCTCCGCATGTCCAAGTACCAGGGTCCGATCATCGATTACCACGCCCACCTCAAGGGCGATGGCGAGATCGACATGGGCGACATCCCCCAGTACCCCATCCTGCACAAGCTGGCGGATCTGCTCGAGCCCTGGTTGTACAAGGGCGTGAACGTGTTCGCCCGCCATGGGCGCAACCCGCGTTTCCATGCGGTCTACCACGAGCTGACGTTCTTCGGCTTCCACGAGCTGATGCGGCTCTTGAACAAGTACCGCGTCGACCAGTTCCTCGCGAGCATGGACCGCAACGGCATCGAGCGCGCGGTGGTCTGCGTCATCGAGCCCTTCATCGGCACCATGGAGGTCCTCAAGGCCGTGGCGCCGCACCGCGATCGCATCGCGGTGTACTGCGCGGTGGACCCCTACGAGCCGACCTTCCTGGAGCGCCTGCGCTTCTACGTCGAGACCGGCCAGGTGGTGGGCCTCAAGATCCACCCGCCGGTGGCCGGGCCGCATCCGGCCTCGACCGAGCTCTTCGCCATGGGCGCCTTCGCGCAGGAGTACTGCCTGCCCATCTTCATCCACGCCGGCACCTTCCCGTTCCCGATGCATGCGCATCACGACGACGTGGCCGACCTGGAGCCCTTCATCGCCCGCTTCGACGGGATCCCCATCGTGCTCGGGCACATCGGCTGGGACCAGCACGAGAAGGTGCTCAAGCTCGCGGAGAAGTACCCGCACGTGCACGTCGAGACGTCCTGGCAGCCTCCCGAGATCATCCGCGAGGCCATCGACCGTCTCGGCAAGCACCGGGTCCTCCTGGGCTCGGATTTCCCCTTGCTCTCCCAGGACGTTGCGCTTAAAAATGTCATGGATGCCGTCACCATGGAGGAGGCCGAGTGGGTCTGCTACCGGAACGCTGAGCGGATGATCGCGCACCATGCGATGAACCGCCCGGTCAAGGTGGAGGTTCCGACCTCGGAGATCCTCGAACAAAAGGGGTAGAGCCAGATGATGCTAAGGGCGCCCACCAACCTCAGCAGTCTCAGTCAGGACCTGTGGTACGAGGCCCTGAAACGTCTTTTGGCGCCCATGGTGACCGAGCAACTCGTCGACATCCGGGTCGAGGGGCTGGAGAACATTCCCATGGACGGTCCGGCGCTCTTGGTCCCCAACCACCGGACCATGACCGACCCCTTCTTGCTCGGCGCGGTCGTCCCGCGCCGCATCCACTTCGTGGTGGCGGGCTTCCTGAGCCGCTTTCCCATGTCCGAGCGGATCATCTCCGGCACGGGCAACATCTTGCTGCCGGTCTCGAAGGGGGGACGCAGCGAGGAGCTGATCCGCAAGGCACGCCGCCTGCTGTTGCAGGGCCGCCTGGTCGGGGTCTTTCCCGAGGGCGTCGACAACTTCGTCAACGGCTCGGCCCCCGGCACCGTCTCGCCCTTTCACACCTCGTTCGCCCGCCTCTTGGTGCAGATGGCGGTGCCGCACCTGCCCGTGGTGCCCATCGCCATCACCGGAGAAGAGGAGCAGGTCCTGGTCCAGTTTCCGTCCCAGGTGATGCGCGCCCTCGACCCCGGCAACAAGGCCTGGGTGGCGGGCGACGTGAAGGGGACCATCTACCGCCAGGCGCGGATCAAGATCGGGACGCCCATGAGCTTCGACGCCTTCTACCACCTGTCGCCCGAGCGCGAGGCCGAGGGCATCCAGCAGATCGTGCGGGTGGTCCGTGACGCGGTCTGCGAGCTCGCCGGGGCTCCGGATGCCGCCAAGGCCTCCATTTCCTCGAGCAAGAAGAAGGCCTTGACGGGGAACCTGTTCGACGAGAGCGATGCCTAAGAGGAAAGCCCCCCGGTCAATCCGGGGGGCTCTTTCGCGAGGGCAATCGCACTCGACAGCTAGTCGAGCAGCCCCTTGCGCAGGGCGTACTTCACCAGCTCCGAGCGCTGGTGGATGCCGAGCTTGTCCATGATGTGCGCGCGGTGCGTCTCGACGGTGCGCACCGAGATGACGAGCAGCTTCGCGATCTCGGGGTTGGTATGCCCCTCGGCGATGAGCTTGAGGATCTCGCGCTCGCGCTCGGTCAGGGTCCCGTAGGAGTCCCGCGTCTCACCCGTCTCGACTCGCTCCAGGTAGTCCTTGACGAGGGCCTTGGTCACCGAGGGCCGCAGGAAGGCGCCCCCCTGCATCACCTGGTGGATGGCGTCGATGAGCTCGGTGTCCGCGGCCTTCTTGAGGACGTAGCCCGAGCCGCCCGCCTTGATGGTCCGGAAGAGGTAGGCCTCGTTCTCGTGCATGGTGAGCATGAGGACCCGGATCTCGGGGTGCTGCTTCTTGATCTCCGCGGTGGCGTCGATGCCGCCTATCCCGGGCATGGAGACGTCCATCAGCACCAGATCGGGGTGCAACCGCTCGGAGAGCACGATGGCCTCCTCACCCGTGGTCGCCTCGCCGATGACTTCGATGTCGGTCTCGGCATTCAGGAGCATCTTGAGGCCGCTCCGCAAGATGGTATGGTCATCGGATATCAAAACGCGGATCGGATCAGGCATGGACGGCGTCTCCTATCTCAAGGGGAATCGTGAAGCGGATGTGGGTCCCATGGCCCGGAGCCGAGTCGATGGTGAACTCGCCACCCAGCAGTCCGACTCGTTCTTGCATGCCCAGGAGGCCAAGGCTCTGGCGTCCTTTGGCATGCAGGACGGCCGCGACGTCGAAGCCGCGACCGTCGTCTTCCACGCGCGCATCCAGCCGCTCGCCTTCCTGGACGAGCCGGAGGGTGACGTGCTGCGCGGAGGCGTACTTGGCGATGTTGGTGAGCGCCTCTTGCATGACCCGGTACACCGAGGCCTCGATGATGGGCGCGAGCCGATGGTCGATCCCCTGGATCCTGACCTCCGTCCGGACCCCGTGGGCTTCTTCGAAGTCGGTGGCCATGGCGCGCAAGGCCGCGACCAGGCCCAGGTCATCGAGCATGGCGGGCCGCAGCTCCACCGACAGGCGGTGCACCTCGTCGAGCGTCTGGTGCACCAGGCCCATCAGATCGGCGGCCCGGGCCTGCATGGCCTCCATGGTCGGGGCCTTTTCGAGCACCTTGAGGCCCACCAGGAGCGTCGTGAGTGACTGTCCGGTCTGGTCGTGCAGCTCGCGCGAGATGCGCCGCCGCTCGTCCTCTTGCGCGCTGATGAGCTTGTCGAGCAGCTGGCCGCGCAGGCGGTCCTTCTCCTCGAGGGCCATCTTCTGCGCGGAGAGGCGATCGGCGATCGCCTTGAAGTCGGTCTCCAGCCGTCCGACCTCATCCGAGCCGCGCGGATCCGGCAACCCCTCCAGGGGCTCGCCCGCCGCCAGGGTGCGGCTGGCCCGCGCCAGTCGCCGCAGGGGCGCCGAGATCTCATGGGTCAGCTTGGCGAGGGCGATGAGGGCCAGGAGCATGGCCGTGCCCGCCACCGAGAAGATGCCCCAGGCATGCTTCTGGAGCATGTCCGAGATCTGCTTCTGCGGGATGCCGCGTACGAAGGCGCCCAGGTACTCGCCCTGGGAGTCCTGGAGCCGATGGATGGCCACGACGTAGGTGGTGTCGCGGAAGGTGGCGGTGGTGAAGCCCTCGGCGTTGCCCGGGTGCATGAGGTTGGTCGGCAGGCGCAGGGCATCGCGGTCGTAGGCGCCCGCGAGGCCGGAGACGGCGATGGGGTGCGTGCCCGCGAACACGGCCGAGAAGCCGCCCATGAGGTACACCATCTCGTCGCATGAGCGCTGGGCCAGCTCCGGGTAGAGACGGACCGCTTGCTGCGTGAAGTCTTCCCCCGTCCGGCCGGAATACAGGCGCTCGAGCACCTTGAGCTCGTTGTGGACCTGCCGGTGAGTCTGGGTGCGGAGGCTGTCCTCGGCGCTGATGTAGGTGATGACGGTGAGCGCCCCCGCGACCAGAAAGACGGCGGCGACCCCGCTGATGAGCAGCTTACGGGCAAAATTCAGGTTGTGCCACGCCCGGCGGAAAAAATTGAACCAGGTGCGGTAAGAAAGACGCGGCAGGTCGCGCATTGCTTCCTCCTTGGGTTCCATGCTACCGCGATTCCCAGATTAAGCCACGCGTTCGGCCCTTGATACCGCAATTTTCCGCAATTACGATGGCGGGGCATGCTCGGGACCGAGGGGGGGCTGCATGCGCGGACACTGGCTGGCACCCGGCGAGGAGTACCAGGAGATCGCCTACGAGGCGCTGCGCGCGGCGACAGGGCCGATGCTCCGACGCATGCTGGCGTGGATCTCCATCGTGGGGAGCGAGCATGTCCCCGCGACCGGGCCGGCCTTGGTGGTCTCCAACCACCGCAGCCTCCTGGATCCCTTGCTCTTAGGCCTCGGGGTCGACCGTCACATCCACTTTGTCGCGGCCTCCTGGCTGGGCAAGCTGATGGGGCCCATGCTGCGCCCCTCCGGGGTGCTCTTTCTGCCGACTCGGCGTCACCGGGCAGAGGCCCTCCTGGAGTGCGCCGGAGCGGCGCTGCACAAG
>DATNQJ010000604.1:0-7919 GCA_036704085.1 Stenomitos sp. | reverse complement strand
CTGACCACCATCTATAACTGCCTCAGAAAGGGGGTAGCCTACGATCCAAGGCGAGTCCTTGTAAGCAAGGAATCGCCTTGTCTTTCGACGTCCCTAGCAGCAGTGGCTTGACTTTTCAGACAACACAAAGCCGGGATCCAGAGTCGATTCTCGTGACGCATGCCCTGGACCCCGGCTTTCGCCGGGGTGACGGTCTTTCAACCTATCTGTGAAGACAACCTTTGATGGCCGACGTCTTCCTCAATTCCCCAGCTGATACAGGGCGTACTGCTTGTACGGTTCGCCGCCCCGCTTCAGGGACATCTTGAGGCTGACGTTGTCATCCCGCATCAAGGCGTGGACGGTCTGTGCGTAGCCGCGCTCGGTGGCGGCCCGGTGGAACACGTGGCACAAGGCGAGCGCATAGGTGCCCGTGCGGCGCCCCGGCACGACCCCGAAGGTCTTGAGCAGCGCCTGCTTGGCTTGCCCACGCTTGGAGAGGAAGCGGAGCTTCGCCCAGAGATCGCTCTTGCCGCCCATGGCCCGGAGGGCGGCCCCGAAGTCCGGCAGCCCGAACACGAACCCGACAGGCTCCTCGTCCTGGAACAGGAAGTAGCACAGCTCCGGATCCATGATCGAGCGCATGGCGGCATAGAGGTCCCGGAACTCCGGAAAGGAGATGGGCCGCCACATCCATGAGCCCGAGAAGATGCGCGTGGAGAGGTCGTACATCAGCCGCAGCTCGTCGTCGAAGCGGCTCCGGTCGAACGTCCGGAAGCGCAGGCCCGCTGCGATCGTGCGATCGTAGTCGCGCTGCAGGAGGTCCGCGCACTCCTTCGAGTCGACGATCATCGAGGCGTACTGACGGCAAGGCTTGAAGCCGAACCGTTCCCAGTGCTCCGGGTAGTGGGGCGGGTTGTAGGGCTCCAGGAAGAAGGAGCCGTGCTCGTATCCCCTGGTCATGAAGCGATAGGGGTGATAGGTGCTGGTGTTTAGCGGCCCTCGGATGGTCTCGACGCCCTGGGCCTTCAGCCAGGCGACGGCCTCGGAGAGCAGCGCCTCGGTGACCTCGTAGCGATCGGGTCCCTCGAAGTAGCCGATGAAGCCGATGGGCTCGCCGTCTTCTTCGTAGCGTCGGTTGAGGATGGCCGAGCAGCGACCGACGGCTTCGGTGCCCTCGACGGCCAGGAAGTGCACCATCCGCCCGTGCTGGCGGAAGGGAGCCTCGGGGCCGAGCTGGGCGCGCACCGAGTCGCGGAAGGGCGGAATCCAGTGGCGGTCCTTCCGATAGAGACGGCAGGGCACGTCGATGAAGCGCTCGAGGAGTTCGGGGTGGTATTCGAAGCGGACGACTTCCATGGGCTTCCCATGCCCCTGGGGAGGGGAGCTCAAACGCTAGGCCGCACCCGGCAGGGCCTTGTCCCCTTCGGGGTGGATCCAGCCCACGACGAACATGTCGTTGCCGTAGCCCTGCTTGCTCGTCGGCAGGGCGGGCATCTCCCAGGTGCCGTTGTTGTTGGTCAAGGGGTACTTGTGCAGGTGGTCCTCGAGACGGGGGCTGTTGGTGTTGAAGGGGACGTTCGCCTCGTAGACCGTGACCTCCCACTGGCTGCCGCGGTGGTTGACCTCGCTGACCAGGGCGATGTGGAACTCCTCACCGTCGGCGCTCTCGGCGACCAGCACGTCGCCTGCCCGCGGCGGGGTCATGCCGTTGTTGAGGAAGCCGCTGTAACCCGGCTTGCGGCTCGGATCGGACGCCATCAGGCGCAGCTCGTCCGCCAGGCTGTGCTGGGGACCGAAATCCGTATCGAAGGAGCCGCCGGAGAGGCCGGCCTTGGCGCGGGACTCCTTGTAGTAGCGCATGACGAACTCCATGCACTGCTCCACGGTGCCGAACGCGGCGCTCTTGTCCTTCGGGGTGATCGAGCGATCGAGGTCGAGCTTGGAACGGTTGGCGATGATCTCGCGGACCCTGGGATCGAAGGAGACCTGGTCGCGCACGAGGCCCTCGAGCAGCTCCTCGTTGGCGATCTTGCCGTCGTGATTGGCATCGATGAGGGTGCGGGCGGCCGGCGTGACCTCGTACTGCTGATCCGGCCGGAAGATCGGCTTCAGCAGCTTGGACATCAGGCGTTGGGCGGCGATGCGATCCATGCGAACTCCCCTCCGGCGGCACTGGGAAGGTTATCGTTCATGCCATGTCAATCTGACGTTAAATCGAAGCAAAGTGCCGGAGCAGAGGCGCTCGCTTAACGATCGGGCTCCATGTGGGTAAATTGAGGTGTGCAGGCGCAGGCGAGGGAGGGACGGCTTGAGAACGCGGAGTTGGCGCACGTGGTGGGTGGCCGGAGCCATCCTGCTACTGGTGGCGCAAGGTGCGATCGCCGCCTCCTCGCTGCAGGAGTTCGAGGCGCGGACCCTACAGGCGATCGCGCGCCATGCCGACCGTGAGGCGGCCTCTGGCTTGATCGAGGCCTGGCAGCAGCGGACGCAGGGCGCCATCTCGCCCGCGAGCGTGGCGCTCAACGAGGGTCTCAGCGGTCACTACCTGACGGCCAAGCAGTTGATGGCGCGGGTGGTCGCCGAGCACCCAGAGGACGCCTCGGCTCGCCTGGGAGCGCTCGTGCTCGTCCTCCTGGAGGGAAACCCGCCCACCTGTCGCCAGGCGATCGAGGATCTGGCGGCCGTCTATCCCGAGAATCCCCAGCTGCAGCAGCGCTACTCGGACGTGCTCGAGTCCATGGGCCTTGCGCCCGCGGCCTTGCCGACGCCCCCGGAGCCTGCCGACGCCTCGGCAAGCGAGCCCACGGAACCATCCCCGGAGCCCGCGGCGACCCCCGCCCCGACCGTGACCGAGTCCAAGGAGATTCGCCCGGTCCAGACCGAGTCCATGCGCGAGCAGCTGCTCCGGCAGCTGGCCGAGTCGCAGGCCCGGCAGGCGAAGGAGGAAGCGGCCCGTCAGCAGCGTCTCAAGGACGAGCAAGCCCGCAAGCGTCGGGAAGAGGCCGCACGCCTGGCGGCCGAGAAGCAACGGCGCGAGGACGCTGCCAAGCAAGCCACGGAGCTGCAGCATCAGCAGGAGCAGGCGCGGCTCGCGGCGGTGCGCGAGAAAGCCGAGCAGGCACGCCTTGCGGAGGAGAAGCGCCAGGCAGAAGCAAGGCAGGCGGCGGCCCGGAAGGCGGCTGCCCAGCTGGCTGAAAAGCGGAAGGCCGAACAGCAGAAGGCGGAGCAAGCGAAGCTGGCCGAGCAACTCCAGGCGGAGCAGGCCCGTCAGGCCGCCGAGCAGCGCCGCCGTCTGGAGAAGGCGGAGCAGGATCGCTGGCTCGCCGCACGTCGCCAGCAGCCTTCGGCGCCCCCGTCGCCCGTGATCCCACCGCCGCCCGCGGTGGAGGGCCCGAGCTACGTGCTCAAGCCCGTGCAGGTTGCCAATCGGCGGGTCTGGATCGGCGAGGACCGGGCGTCGGTCCATGCGCGCCTGGGCCGTCCGAAGAGCACCGAAGGCCCTGGCCTCGAGCGCTATGCGGGCCTGAGCATCTGGTTCGACGCCCGCGGGAAGGTCTCGACCTTCGAGCTGGAGAGCGCCTGGTACTCTGGTCCCGGGGGCGTGCGCCCCGGCCTGACCCTGCGCGAGGTGCTCCGGGCCCTGCCCAACTCGGATGGACTCTTCCATCTCCGACCCACGGAGCCGGAGGCGACCAGCTCGCTCTACGTCCTCTCGACGGTGGACGGCACGATCGCCGAGCTGCAGTTCAACGACGAGGCGTGGCTGTCGACCATGGTGCGGACCACCACCCCGGCCGAGGCCACGCACCTGTACGAGGAGCTCTTGCAGAAGGGGCCCGTGCGCCGGCTGGCGCCGGATTACGTCTTCGCCCTGGAAGCGCGGCGCCGGCCCTTGCCTTAGAGCACCTAACGAAACCAGGCATGTGTCGCCTGTGGCCGCCTTTCGGCGACTGATAGGAACAGTTTCGTTAGGCGCTCAGTCGCTATTCGTACCGCAGGCACTCGATGGGCGAGAGGTTCGCCGCCCGGTGTGCCGGATACCAGCCGAACACGATGCCCGTCAACAGGGCCGCCCCGAAGCCGATGCTCGCCTGGAGTGGCTTGAAGATGAACGGCCAGTAACCGAGCGCCAGGTTCAGGACCCCCGCGAGCCCCCAGGCGACGACCACGCCGCCGACCACCCCCAGGATCCCGCCCAGCCCGGACAGGATGGCCGCCTCGGTGAGGAACTGGCGCCGGATGCTGCCCTGGGTCGCGCCGACCGCGCGCCGGATCCCGATCTCGCGGGTCCGCTGCGTCACCGTGACGAGCATGATGTTCATGACGTTGATGCCGCCCACCCCCAGGCACACCAGGGCGATCGCCACCTCCAGGCCCCCGACGATGAGCCCGACCACCGCCCGGCTCTGGGCGTTCTTGACCGGGTCTGTCACCTCGAAGTTCAGGATGCCGTGGTGACGTCCCAGCACGATGGCCTTGACCGCGTAGGCCAGGCGCGCGATGCCGAGCTGCTCGATGGCAGGCGGCGTGGCCTTGACCACGATCTCACGTAGGTCCTTGCTCCGGGCGAAGCGATCGATGAAGGTCGTCTCCGGCACCACGATGGTCCCGTCCCAGGTCCGGAACGAGCCCTTTCCGAATGAGGGCTTCTTCTTGGTGACGCCGATGACCCGGAACCGCTCGCTCTTGAGCTTGATCTCCTGGCCCAGGGGATCCTTGGCGTGCGGCAAGAGGGTCTTGAGGGCCTCGGGTCCCACCACCGCCACCTTGGTGTGCGCGTAGACGTCCCCCTGGCTGATGAAGCGCCCCTTGTCGAGCTCCAGGCCGTAGAAGCTGAGGGCGCGGGGCATGGTGCCCACCACCCAGACGTTCTGCCCCCAGCGCTCGCCCCAGGGCACGCGCATGGAGAACTGGTTGAGGACCTGGGCTCCGGCGAGCGTCTCGGCCGACTCGAGCGCCCGCGAGTCGAAGCGGTTCAGCGGAACTCCAGCCTTCCCCGTCTCGTCCTCCCACCAGCGCCGGCTGACGTTGATGACGTCCTCGCCCGCGGCCTGCTGCATGCTGCGCTCCATGTACTTGCCGAGGCCCTCGATGGCGCTGGAGAGCACCACCAGGGTCCCCACCCCCAGGATGATGCCCAAAAGGGTCAGAAAGGCCCGGGCGCGCTGGGCCTTGAGGGTGGCGAGGACGCTGCGGAGCTCGTCGAGGAAGGTCATGCTACTCGGACCTCAGGCAGAGGATGGGATCCAGCTCGGCCGCCTGCTTGGCCGGATACCACCCGAAGAACAGGCCCACCGCCGCCGAGGCGAGGATGGCCATGAATACCGCGGGCTGGCTCACCACCCCGACCCATCCCTTGTTGATGTGGGGGCCGATGGCGCTCGCCAGGGCCGAGAGCCCGATGCCGAGCACCGCCCCGATGACGGCGCCGAACAGGCTGAGCACGATCGCCTCGACGAGGAACTGGCGCATGATGGTGCCCTGCGTGGCCCCCACCGCCTTGCGCAGGCCGATCTCGCGCCGGCGCTCGGCCACCGCCACGATCATGATGTTCATGATGCCCACGCCCCCGATGACGAGGCTCATGCCCGCGATCAGCCCCACGATCAGGATCATGCCGTAGAACACGGCGTAGAAACCCTTCAGGGCGCCGCCCATGTCGAAGATCTGGAAGTCGTCGACCTGGTTGTGGCGGTGCATCAAGAGGGCGTTCACCCGGTCCAGCAGGTCCGACGCGCCCGCCTCGGGCCGGCGGGTCATGGCGATCATCGCCACCCGTCCCTCGGGCTGCAGGGCCGTCAGGGGGGCGATGATCAGGTCGTTCCAGCTGAAGCCGAAGTTCATGCCGCTCTTGGGCGTGAACTTGAGGCGGCCCACGATGCGGTAGCGATCGCCCTTGAAGACGATCTGCTGCCCGACCGCGGACTCCTTCTTGAAGAGCTTCTCGGCCAGCTCGTCGCCCACCAGGCAGACCCGGGCCTCCTCGGCCAGGTCCTCGGCCGTGAGGTTGCGGCCCTCGGCGAGCGGCATGGCGAAGGCCGCCAGGTACGAGGGGTCGCTGCCCACCAGGTCCGTCTGCTTCTCGGTCTGGCCGGGCCGGTGCACGCTCACCTTGTCGCCAGCCTGGTAGATGGCCGTGATCCGCTCGATCTCGGAGACGTGCTCGCGCAGGGCCTGGGCATCGGCGTAGGTCATGCCCTTGGTGTAGTTGCCGGCCTTGCGGGCGGCCTTCTTGGGCGAGTCGCCCCAGATCATGATGAAGCGGCTGCCGCCGATGTCCTCGATCCCCTTGGCGAGGGTCGCAAGGCCGCTTTGCGCCAGGCTGGTCAGCAGGATGACCGCGCAGACGCCGATGGTGATGCTCAGGACCGTCAGCGTCGAGCGCATCCGGTAGGCCTTGAGCGTCCTGAGGGCCAGGCGCAGGTACTCGCCGAGCATGACTAGAACTTGACGCTATTCTCGGCCGACGAGGCCGGCTTGATGACGACCGTCTCGCCCTCCTGGAGCCCCGTGAGGATCTCGACCTGGTGATCGTTGGTCAGCCCGATGGTCACCTTCCGCTCGTCGGGCTTCTTGCCCTTGCCCGGCAGGCTCACCGTGCCCTCGTTCCCCTTGCCTCGCACCACGGCCTCGACCGGCAGGTAGAGGGCCTTCTCCTTGGTCGTCACCTGGATGTCCAGGTCGGCGGACATGCCCGGCTTGAGCACGTCGGCGTCGGTGTTGGTCAGCATGGTCTCGATGGGGAAGGTCTGGATGGTGCTGTTGCCGTCCTGGGTCTTGTCGGCAGCAGGCGCCACCTTGCGGATCTCGCCACCGAAGACCGTCCCCGGCGCCGAGTCCACGCGCACCTCGACGTGCTGGCCCTTGCGGACCTTGCCCACGTCGATCTGGTTGAGGTTACTCGCGATGATGAGGCGGTCCAGGTCCGCGATGGTGAGCATGCTCGTGCCCTGGGCGGTCGCCGAGACGCCCGGCGAGACCATCTCGCCCGCCTCGATGCCCCGCTTGATGACCGTGCCGGCCATCGGCGAGCGGATCGAGGCGTAGGAGAGCTGATCCTCCATGGCCTTGAGGTGGACGTTGGCCTTGTCGAGCTGCGCCTGGGCCTCCAGGATCTCCTCGCGCCGGCTGCCCGCGACGAGCTTCTTCAGGCGGCTCTGGGCGGCCGCGAGCTGGGCCCGGGTGGCGTCGGAGTCGCTCTGGGCGGATTCCGCCTCGCGCGGGGTGATGGTCCCCGCCTTGACGGCCTCCTGGCTGCGCGCGTAGTCGGCCTTGGCGCGGTCGTAGGTGGCCTCGGCCTGGGTGACCTGGGCCCTGGCCTCGGCGATCTCCTCGGGCCGGGCGCCGGCCTTGAGCATGGCGAGGCGCGCGGCGGCACTCGCGCGATCGGCCTCCGCCTGCGCCCGCTCGCGCTCCATGTCGGTGGTGTCGAGCTGGATGAGCAGCTGGCCCTTCTCCACCTTGTCGCCCACGTCCACCAGGAGCTTGGCCACCTGGCCCGCGACCTTGCTCTTGATCTCGACCTTGGTCAGGGGCTGCACCGTGCCGGTCTCCGAGACGACCACTTTCAGCTCGCCGCGCTCGACCTTGGCCGTCGGCTCCTTGCTGCCTTTGCCCTTGCCGAGGGTCACGGCGGTCACCCCGCCGATTCCGAGGACGCCGACGACGCCGAGGGCGATGAACGTTTTGACGGGGCGGGCCACGCGGGGACTCCTTTACTTACAACGTGCCGAGCGCTCGCGAGAGCTCCGCGCGGGCGACTTCGAGGTCGATGAGGGCTTGGACTCGCTGGGTGCGGGCGGTCACGAGACTTCCGAGGGCCTCGTTGACCTCGACCTGGGGCGAATAGCCCTGCTGGTAGCGGGTCTCCACCCACTTCAGCGTCTTGCCGGCAATCCCGTCGCTGCGCTCGGCGATGGCGAGCCGCTCCTTGGCGC
>DATNQJ010000603.1:0-11410 GCA_036704085.1 Stenomitos sp. | reverse complement strand
GACTTTCCCGAGGCGGAGCGCTACTACGCCGGGGCCATCAGCCTCCCCATGTATGCCTCGCTCAGTGACGAGGCCCAGGACGCCGTCATCGCCGCCCTCAAGGAGGCCCTGCGGTGAGACTGGGGCTCGGGACCGTTCAGTTCGGCCTGGACTATGGCATCACCAACGAGGGCGGCCGGGTCCCCCCCGCACAGGTCTCCCGGATCCTCGAGGCGGCCCATGCCGGCGGCATCCGCGTCCTCGACACGGCGGCGGCCTACGGCCTGAGTGAATCGGTCCTCGGCGAGACCTTGGCCCCGGAGCACGGTTTTTCGGTGGTCACCAAGACGCAGCCGCTCGGCGTCACCGAGGTCAGCCCCCATGATGTCATGCGGGTCCGCGACACCTTCCACCGCTCCCTCGAGCGTCTGCACCAGGACTCCGTCTACGGCCTCTTGGTCCACCATGCGCAGGACGTGCTGGCGAAGGGGGGGGATCGACTCGTCGAGGAGCTGCTGGCGCTCAAGCAGGCCGGCCTGGTCCAGAAGATCGGGGTCTCGGTATACAACGGGACGCAGCTCGACCGGCTGGCCGACATGCCGCTGGATCTGGTGCAGCTGCCCCTCAACGTGCTCGACCAGCGGTTACGGGAAAGCGGGCACCTCGACACGCTGAAACGCCGCAACGTCGAGATCCACGTCCGTTCCGCCTTCCTCCAGGGCCTGCTGCTGATGGACGAGGCGCCGGTCTCGGCCCACTTCCAGTCGGTCCGTCCCCATCTCCAGACATACCGCGACGCCCTCGCGCGGCACGGGCTCACCCCCGCCCAGGGAGCGCTCGGCTTCTTGCGACAGCTACCCGAGGTCGATGAGGTGATTGTCGGCGTGACGTCCGAGGCACAATTGCTCGAGCTCCTGGCGGCGGCGACCGCCCCTTTGCCGGAGCTTGCGTACGAGTCCTTCGCATGGACCGACGAGGCCATCCTGGATCCGTCCCGATGGCCGGCGCCCACCACTCGATAGGAGCCCCCCGTGATCCTCGCCATCCTTCAAGCCCGCATGTCCTCCACACGGTTGCCCGGCAAGGTCCTCAAGCCGATCCTCGGTGAGCCCATGCTGCTGCGCCAGGTGGAGCGGGTGCGGCGCGCCAAGTCCATCGATCGCCTGATGATCGCGACGAGCGTGGGTCCGGATGACGATGCGCTGGAGGCCATGTGCCGGGCGAACGGCCTGGAGTGCTTCCGCGGGAGTCTCGACGACGTCCTGGACCGCTTCTACCAGGCGGCCAAGACCGTGCGCCCCGACCACGTCATGCGCCTGACGGGCGATTGCCCGCTGAGCGACCCCGAGATCCTGGATCGCCTGACGGCGCTGCACCTCACGGCCGGCAGCGACTACGCGAGCACCTCCCTGGAGCCGACCTTCCCGGACGGGCTCGACGCCGAGCTGATGACCTTTCAGAGCCTGGAAACGGCCTGGAAGGAAGCGACCCTGACCTCGCAGCGCGAGCACGTCACCCCGTTTCTCTATCAGCACCCCGAACGCTTCGCCATCCAGGTCCTGCGCAACGAGACGAACCTCTCCAGTCTGCGCTGGACGGTCGACGAGCCGGCGGACTATGAATTCGTCAAGCGCCTCTACGAGGCCCTTTACCCTCAAAACCCCGCGTTCGGCATGCACGAGATCCTCGCCTATCTGGACGGGCATCCCGAGCTGACCGAACTCAACCACCATTTCGAACGCAATGCCGGTTACTTGAAATCCCTTCGCCAGGATGCCAGCAATCGGTGACCGCATCGCAACAGAGAGGAGCCAACACCGTGTCGGTACGTTATAAGACCTCCGAGGAGATGCTCGGCCGAGCCCTCAAGTCCATCCCTCTCGGCACCCAGACCTTCAGCAAGAGCAAGACGCAGTACCCCTTCGGCGTCTCGCCCTATTTCATCAAGCGCGCCCAGGGCAGCCACGTCTGGGACGTGGACGGCAACGAGTACATCGACTTCATCAGCAGCCAGTGCGCCATCAACCTGGGGTACAACGATCCCCAGGTGACCGCGGCGGTTCGCGACCAACTGGAAGACGGCGTCATCTTCTCGCTGCCCTGCGAGCTCGAGATGCAGGTATCCGAGCGGATCATTGACATGGTGCCCTGCGCCGAGATGGTGCGCTTCGGCAAGAACGGCTCGGACGCCACCTCCGGCGCGATTCGCATCGCGCGCGCCTTCACCGGGCGCGACCACGTCCTGGTCTGCGGCTACCATGGCTGGCAGGACTGGTACATCGGCTCGACCGCCCGTCACCTCGGCGTACCGCAGGCCACCCGTGACCTGACGCACACCTTCCCCTACAACGATCTGCCGGCCCTCGAGGCGCTCCTGGAAACGTACAAGGGCCAGGTCGCGGCCGTCATCCTCGAGCCCATGAACGTCGCCTACCCCAAGGAAGGCTACCTGGAGGGCCTCAAGGAGCTGACGCACGCCCACGGCGCGGTGCTGATCTTCGACGAGACGATCACGGGCTTCCGCTATGCCAACGGTGGCGCGCAGGAGTACTTCGGCGTGACCCCGGACCTGGCAACCTTCGGCAAGGGCATCGCCAACGGCTACCCCGTGTCGGCCGTGACGGGCCGGGCGGACATCATGAAGCTGATGGAGGACGTGTTCTTCTCCTTCACCTTCGGGGGCGAAGCCCTCTCGCTGGCGGCCGCTCTGGCGACCATGACCAAGCTTCAAAAGGAGCCGGTCATCCCGCACCTCTGCCGCCAGGGCGACAAGATCCTCGCCGGTGCCGAGCGCCTGATCGAGAAGCATCAGATCGGCGACTTCATGTCGGTTTCCGGGCATCCGGCCTGGTCGTTCCTGAACATCAAGGATGCCCAGCCCTACACCAGCTGGGAGATCAAGACCCTGTTCCTGCAGGAGGTCTTCGCCCGCGGCATCCTCGCCTACGGGACGCACAACCTCAGCTACGCCCACACCGACGCCGACATCGAGCGCCTGCTCGAAGTCTATGACGAGGTCTTCGAGATCCTGGGCAAGGCGGTTCGGGAGCGTTCCCTGAACGATCGCCTGAACTGCGACGCGTTGCAGCCCCTGTTCAAGGTTCGGTAGTGGCCGCACCACAGGTCGTCATCCGGACCGACGCGTCCACGCACATTGGGAGCGGTCATGTCATGCGGTGCTTGACCCTGGCCGGGATGCTGCGAGAGAAGGGGGCCGAGGTCACCTTCGTCTCGCGCGAGCAGCCCGGCCATCTGGCCGAGCACGTGAGGCGCATGGGGCATCGGGTCCATCTCCTGCCGCCAGCCGAGCAACCCGCCTCCGGGTGGCTCGGCGTCAGCTGGGAGCAAGACGCGGACGAAACCCGGCAGGTCCTGCCCGCCGAGGGAATCGAGTGGCTGGTGGTGGATCACTACGGCCTCGACCAGCGCTGGGAAGCCGCCTTGCACCCTTCGGCGCGGCGGTTGCTCGTTGTCGACGACCTGGCCGATCGGCCCCATGACTGCGACCTCTTGCTGGATCAGAACCTGTGCGCGGGCATGGAAACCCGTTACCAGGGCCTGGTCCCTGCAGGTTGCCGTTTGCTGCTCGGCCCCCGTTACGCCTTGTTGCGTCCCGAGTTCCGGGAGGCCCGCAAGGGGCTCGGACCGCGCTCGGGGCACGTAAGCCGGATCCTGGTCTTCTTCGGCGGAGCCGACGCCGACAATCAGACCGAAAAGGCGCTCGATGCCCTTGCCATGCTGGGCACGCGGGATTTGGCCATCGACGTGGTGGTCGGGGCCAGCAATCCCCATCAGGCACGCATCGGTGAGCGGTGCGCGCTCCTGGCCGGGGCCACGCTCCACGTGGCGACTCCCCACATGGCCACCCTCATGGCCCAGGCGGATCTCGCCATCGGGGCCGGGGGAACCACGACCTGGGAGCGCTGCTACCTGGGCCTGCCCAGCCTTATCCTGACCTTGGCCGACAACCAGGTACCCCTGGTCGCGGCGGTCGCAGCACAAGAGGCCGCCTGGAACCTGGGTCCCGCCGAGGCCGTGAGCGCCGCGGCGATCCGGGACCAGCTCGTCGAGCTCCTCGCGGATCCGGCTCGGGTGGCGAATGCCGCCCGGCGAGCCCTCGACGTGATGGCGGGTAACGGCGAGCAGACGGTGGCGGACTGGATGTGGGAGGCTGCAGGTGTCTGAGCGTTACCTCCTGAGGCCCATGGCCGATTCCGACCTGGAACGCGTGCTCGCCTGGCGTAACTCCGAGCGGATCCGGACCTGCATGTTCACGGACCAGCCGATCGCGCTCGAGGCGCACCGGGCGTGGTGGGACCGGGCCAAGTCCAACCCGCAGGCCGAGCACCTGGTCTTCGAACGCGACGGTTTGCCCCTGGGGGTCGTGAACGTGACCCAGATCGATCGGCACCATGGCCGCTGCAGCTGGGGCTTCTACATTGGTGAGGCCGAGGCCCCGCGCGGCAGCGGCACGGTGATGGGCATCCTCGCGCTCGATCACATTTTCCACAGGCTGGGGGTGCGCAAGCTGTGCGCCGAGGTGCTCGGCAGCAACGCGGCCAGCCTCGGCTACCACCTCAAGCTCGGCTTCAAGCAGGAGGGGCGCCTCGTGCGCCACGTCCTGAAAGGCGATCGCTACGAGGACGTCGTGCTCTTCGCCCACTTCGCCGCGGACTGGGCAGCGGCCCGGCCCCTGCTGGCGGCAACCCACCTCGCATCGGGAGACAATCATGAGTGAGATCACCTTCGGAACCCGCCGGATCGGCCCGGGCCACGCGCCCTTCGTCATCGCCGAGATGTCGGGCAACCATAACCAGTCGCTGGACCGTGCGCTGGCCCTCGTCGAGGCGGCCGCCAAGGCGGGCGCCCATGCGCTGAAGATCCAGACCTACACGGCCGACACCATGACCCTGGATCTCTCGGAAGGCGAGTTCTTCATCGACGATCCGAATAGCCTCTGGAAGGGCGCCTCGCTGCACAAGCTCTACCAGGAGGCCTACACCCCCTGGGAGTGGCACCAGCCCATCTTCGAACGGGCGAAGGAACTCGGGATGATGGCGTTCAGCACGCCGTTCGATGCCTCCGCGGTGGACTTCCTCGAGTCGCTGGACGTCCCCGGCTACAAGATCGCCTCCTTCGAGAACACGGACCTTCCGCTCATCCGGAAGGTGGCCGCCACCGGCAAGCCCATGATCATCTCGACCGGCATGGCGACGGTGGCCGAGCTGGACGAGACGGTGCGCACGGCCCGCGAGGCCGGCTGCCGGGATCTCGTCTTGCTCAAGTGCACGAGCACCTACCCCGCGTCCCCGGAAAACACGAACATCCGCACGATCCCGCACCTGCGCGAGCTGTTCGGTGTCGAGGTGGGGCTCTCGGACCACACCATGGGGGTCGGGGTGTCCGTCGGAGCCGTCGCCCTCGGCGCGACGGTGATCGAGAAGCACTTCACCCTGCGCCGGGCTGACGGCGGCGTCGACTCAGCCTTTTCCCTCGAGCCCGAGGAGCTCGCCTCCTTGGTGAGCGAGACCGAGCGGGTATGGCAGTCCCTCGGTCGGGTCCAGTACGGCCCCACCGAGAAGGAGCAGGCCTCGCTCAAGTTCCGGCGCTCCCTCTACGTCACCCAGGATCTGAAGGCCGGAGAGACCCTCACGGTCGAGAACCTCCGGGCCATCCGGCCCGGGCTCGGGTTGCCGACCAAGCATTTCGAAACCCTGCTCGGCAAGACCGTGAAGGTCGACGTCAGGCGAGGGACCCCGGTCAGCTGGGACCTGATCGGGTGACGGATGTGAGGTAACGCCTCACGCGCTCTTAATAGGCGATTAATTTTTATTGAGTGGCGATTGGCCCCTCATGAATTGAACTATACTCGGGGCTTGAGCCGCATTTGGCGTCACGAGGGCCTCTCAAGGGTTTCACATGTTGGCTTGGCGCTTGATGTTCAAGCCGTAGGTACGGAGTGATTGAGCAAGTGACTATGACTTCCTACGAAGACGAAATCGATCTGTCCGATCTCTGGAAGGCCATCCAACGTCGGAAGGCCCTGGTGCTCATCATGACCGTGATTCCCGGGCTTCTGGCGCTGCTGGTCGCCTTCCTCCAGCCGAAGGTGTACGTGGCAGAGGCCTCCGTCATGCCGATCCGTTTCCAGAGCGATACAGCAGAGGCCTTCGCCGCGGGCGTGGCGGTTCAGGCGGGGCCCGTGGATGCCCTTCTGGCGGGATTGGCCTCCACCAAGACCCCGGACTTGGTGGGAATCCTGAATAGCCGCGCCCTGGCGGAGCGCGTCATCAAAGCCCACCAGCTGGACACGACCTACAAGCAGGTATTCGGTGGCAAGGGAGCCTTGGATACCCTCGACCAGATGGTGACCATCTTGCCTCCGAGCCGGGCGAACTCCGTGACGATCCATGTGAAGGCTCCGGATCCGCAACTGGCGGCGCTCATCGCCAACGGCTATGTGACCGAGCTCGAAGGGGTCATGCAAGATATCGCCCATCAGCGGGCGCAGAAGGCCCTTCGCAGCCTCGATGCCCAGCTCGTCAAAACGAAGCAAGCGCTGGCGGAGGCCGAGGCGAATCTGGGCCAGAAACAGGGCGACGCAGTCGGGGGACACTGGTTCACTCAGCAAGAGTATGCGGTCCTGCAATCGAGCTACAAGAAGCTCCTTCAGCAGCACGAGGCCGCCTCGCTGGCCGAGCAGAAGATCACGGACGACTTCCTGCCCTTGGATGAGGCCCGCGTTCCGAGTAAGCCGGAATCCTCTAAAAAGGGAATTTTCCTCGGCATCGGCTTGATGATCGGCCTGATGCTGGGTGTGGCAACCGCGATCTTCGGCGAACGCGCGACGCTATTCCCCAGCGCCGCACCCGCGTTCAACCGCTAGTCGTCGTTCAGGGAGGCCGACAGTGTTGGCCTCCCTGAGCCGTCCCAGGTCCCATTCCCCCTCGCATCCTCCGGCGCGGTGCCCTCTACTGATTGTTTCGGATGGCCGATGATGAAGGTGTTAGCTAAGCTCAATAATGCAACCGGTCTCTTGAAGTACCTGTTGCTCTTATCCTTTTACTATCTGGCGTACCGCTATCCTTTCCAGATCAATAGCGCGGAAACCAGCCCCACTTATTCCGATACGCCTTTTGCCCTGCAAGCGTTGAAGTATCTCCTCTTCTTCCTGATTTGTACGGTATTTTTCCTGAATTCCGTCCGTGGGAAGCGTCGGATGGTGGTCAGCCGAGAGCACCTGCTTGACTTCCTGTTTTTTGGAGTGGTTTTTGCCCTTCCCATCGGCTACTCGCTGCTTACCTCGGATACCGTCCTCTTACAGACGGGCATTTTCTTCGGCGCCCTCCTGCTCTACTTCATCTCCCGCCGCAAGGAAATCGATATCCTGCAGATCCGGAAGTGGATCAGCGTCTTCTTGGGCCTCTCCATCGTCGTCGAACTGATCCAGCTCGCCCTCTACTTCGGGACAGGACGCCTCCCTGCACTGGGTTACCCGAATTCGATCTCATTGAGATTCGGATCGATCTGGGACGACCCGAATGGCTTCGCGTTCATGATTTGCTTCTTCATCCCCTTCGTGCTGGCGAAGCGGATGAAGCTAGCGCCGAAGGTCATGCTTACCTCCGTTCTGCTGATCATGCTGGTCTTGACCCAGTCCTTGACGGGTATTTTTGCCCTTGCGGTCGCGCTCATCGTCGGAGTCTTTCTGCTGGGCGTCCTGGTACGAAAGCGGCAGTACTGGCTCCAGGGCTTCTCCCTCCTGGGCCTCTACGTCATGGGGATGCTTTTCGTGGTGACTGTCGTCCTCAACCTACCGATCATCAAGCATTTCCTGGAGCTGAAGTCCGGCAGCATCGATGACCATATCGAGATGATGGGGCTGATCCAGAAGGCGAAGCTCCTGAATTATGTCGGCCTCAATCCGGTCGGCATGATTGCGGAAACCGGTTACATCAACATCGTCTGTAATTTTGGCCTCGTTTATTTGGTCCTCTACGTGGCCATGCTGGCCTATGCCGCCTTCCGCTTGATCAGGAAGATCCGGGATAATGTAGGCCGTCAAGGGGTCGAGGTCTACTACGGCGCCTTCTTCTTCGTGCTCAGTTTCGCCTTCGGGATGGGTAACTTGCCCTTGGATACGGTTTTCCCCCTGAATCTGATCCTGGTGGCGTGCATCATGCTCTCTTACAACCGAGCAGAACTCGTACCTGCCACTCCAGCTCAGAGCGACGCCCCACTCGGCCAGCGCAACTTGATCGCTTCCTGAGCCAAGCGGCTTATCGACCATCTCGACGCCGATGGCAGCACCGAGCTGAGGGAGCCCGAGGCCCCCTAGCGATCAGACCCTCGCTGCCACGGGTGCGGGGGTATCGACGACCTCCACCCCCACGCCCTGGAACAGCTCCTTGAGGCGTTGCATGCCGCTCGAGTCGCTGTGGGTCAAGCGGGTCACGTAGTCGCTGCAGTACGAGATGCAGCGCGTGCGATCGCCATAGAACACCTTGATGTTGAACAGTGCCGAGCTGTTGTAGGACACGACCAGCGAGGCCCCCAGGTCGTGGAACAGCTCCTCGACGCAGCGCCCGTCCTCGATGATCCGGAAGCCTGCTCGAGCGTAGTACTCCTCGTCCTCCGTCCGGCCCTGGGGATGGCGCTTGTAGTAGTAGGTGCCGCATCCCAGAGACAGCAGATAGTCCTTGGTCTGCTCCCGGAACGCGAGCCATTCGGCCTCGGGACAGATCTGCCAGTAGGACTGATCCAGGAAGAGGCAAGTGTCCTCGCTCTGGAGCGCAGCGGGCGGTTCGAAGGGAATCTCGGCCTGCTTTTCAGGGGGGCACGAGAGCAGGTGGGCGGCGAAGCCATGCACCTGCCGCACGCGCGGGTGGTAGTCGCCCATCACGTACCCGCCGTAGGGCGTGTAACGGACCGCCAGGCCCAAGCGCCCAAGCACGAACTTGCCGAGGTTGCGGATCCGGAGCGTGGTGGTGAAGCGCGTCCCGGTGTAGGAGCCGATGCCGTCGATGATGAAATGGAATTCGGCCACCCGGCTCAGCTTGCGGTCGAAGAACACCCGGTTGTTGAAGGGCCAGGCGATGTCCGAGAGCAGGATCCGCACCGGACCCTCGGCTGCCAGCTCGCGGACGCGCCGCAGGTTGCGCTCGGCCGCCAGGTGGCTGGCCCGGCTGAGCACGGAGTAGCCCAGGGCCTCCAGCTTGTGAATGGCCGTCCAGAGGCCCGGAGCGGCCGTCTGGCAGGCAGGGTGGTCCGTTTCCACCAGCAGGTGGTTATCATGACCGGCAAAGGCGGGATCGCTCGCCACGAGCAACTCGGCCACGAACTTCTGGAACGGGGAGTGGATGATAAAGAGGTTACGCATGTCAGGGTCCTTCCAGGACGGCCGGTTGCGTGGCCGGACGGCGCTCGAAGAGGGCTCCGGTCTTCATCAGGGCCATGGCGGACATGGCGAGGGTGGACGCGGTGGCCGCCCCCATCATGCCCCACCTCGGAACCAGTAAGGCGTTGCCCAATAGTGAGACGGCGACCGAGATGAAGGTGATGGTCACGATCGCCCGATCCCGCTTCTGGGCATAGAGGCCGTAGTGCGGGATGTAGCCGAGAGACACCGCACTCGCCGAGACCAAGAGCAGCCAGTAGACCGGCAAGTGTTCGGCGAAAACCGGCCGCTTCACCAGGGCCAGGAGCGGCAGGATCGCCACGGCGGCGAGCGAGCTGCTGATGAGGACGCCGCCCAGGGTCGTGAGCTTCATCTGACGGTAATGCGCCCGGTACTCCGCCATGTGCCCCTGCTGAAACGCCTCCACCAGCTTGGGGTAGAGCACCGAGATCACGCCGGCGAAGACGAAAGCCTGCACGGCGTTGGCGATGCTCGAGTAGAAGGTGTAGATGCCCACGTCGGCCTTGCCGCAGAAGTGCTCGATGAAGTAGCGATCGGAGTACTCGATAGTCTTGAGCGCCAGGGTCGAGGCGAAGAAGGGCAGCGCCGTCAACAGGCCCGTCCGGATCCAGCGCCAGTTGATCGGCAGCTTGAGAGCCGCGCGCCAGCCGAGGCCACGGAGCACGTAGCCCGCGTAGACGAGGCTGAGCAGCACCCCGATCCCCCAACCGAACCAGACGGTCCGCAGATCGCGAGTGGCCGGCAGCAGGACCACGGCAGCGACGACCGCATAGGCCCACGCCCCGCTACGCAAGAAGAGGGTGACGTTCGCCGCGACCGGACGCGACAGGGTCGTCAAGAGCCGGTAGGCCTCTTGGGAGGTGTGTTCCAGGATGAGCAGCAGGTACATCCAGCCGACGTAGATCCACGGCAAGACGCCCGTCAGGAACACGACCAAGAGCAAGGGCAGGACAATGACGTAGACCACGCCGTGAAAGGCGACCTGGTCCAGGACCAGGCGCGCCTGGTTCGGCCGGTCCTTGGCGAGCAGCTCCCGGGTGCTGAAGACGTAGAAGTCCATGCCCAGGAAAAAGAGGGCGCTGGCGACCGTGGCGGTCATCAGGCCGTAGACGCCGATCTCCTCGGGCTGCAGGAAGCGGGCCAAGAAGAGCATGAGCAGGAACTTGCTGGCAAGGGTCAGGCCGCGCAGGGCGAGGTTGAAGAAGCTGGTCTTGAGCATGGTTACCTGCGGGCGAAGAGAGGCACGTCTTGCGGTAGGCTTACGTCCCGCCGGCCTGAACAGTCGGACAATCGAACGTCACGATCTCGGCCAGGAGACGTCGGCAAGCCATTCTTACCCATGCTAGCGGATCCCAAAGCGCCCGTCTATCCCGCTGGCGCAAGCCGTCTAGACCCAAGAAGCCCGCGTGGTGCGTTCATAACGCTCGGTCGTGCCGGAGCTCCAGGAACGCGCTAGCCAAGCGGGGGCTAGCGCTCTGCGAGATAGCGCTCGAGACTCGCCTCCCAGGCAGGGAGGAGCTCCATGCCTGCCAGCTCCAGCCCCCGGTTACGGAGGACGGAGTAGCGCGGCCTGGGGGCCGGACGAGCGAGTTCCTCGGTCGTCTGAGGCAAGACCGGAGTCGCTAGGCCCGCCGCCGCCACGATCCGGCGCGCGAACTCGAACCAGGTGCACACGCCCTGGCCCGTCACATGGTAAAGGCCGTAGCGGCCACTGGCGACGATCTGGACGAGCATGCGCGCCAGGTCCTCGGTCCAGGTCGGACAGCCCCACTGATCGTTGACCACCCTGAGCTCGGGGCGCTCTTGGGCCGCCTTGAGGATCGTCTCGACGAAGTTCTTGCCGTGATGGCCGTAGAGCCAGGATGTTCGGAGGATGTAGTAGCGGTCCATGAGCTGCTGGACGTGCTGCTCCCCCGCATATTTGCTGCGGCCATACACCGCCTGGGGGTTCGGACGGTCGTATTCGTCGTATGCCGTGCCCTTGAGGCCATCGAAGACATAGTCCGTGCTGAC
>DATNQJ010000602.1:0-5449 GCA_036704085.1 Stenomitos sp. | reverse complement strand
CACGGCATCGTCACCGAGCGCGGCATCCTGCGCGCCCCCTACGACCAGGCCATCGACCAGGTGGTGGGCATCTTCCAGCGGACCTAGCCCCGACTCCGTCGGGACCTCCCGAACGGTCCGGCCCCGCGGGGCCGGGCCGTTCTTGCCTCCAACCGCGCCTTGTCGCACGACCTCCGGGCTCCTATAACGGAAGCGAGGAAAGGAGGTCCCCATGAACCTGTGGATCGAAGGCGCACAAGAGGCCATTCCCCTGCCCGACACGCCGGCCGACCGGCTCGAGCTGGCACGCCGGGTCGTTCCCTTCTTCCCGTGGATCCCGCTGGTCCCGGCGGCCCTCTTGCTCGGCACGTCCCTCACGGCCCTGGCGCTCGCACTCCGGGCGAGCCGGCGCGTGCAAGAACTCGCGCCCGTTCCGGAACCGGCGAGCTCCCATGAACGCCTGCACCAGCAACCCTTGGAGACGTTCGGCCCCTGATAACGCCCGTGGGGACGGCGTGTTACAATGATCCACTGCACGTCACTAGAAGAGGATCCGGCTGGATGCACCCGAGCGAACCCACCCTGAAGCGGTTATTCATCAAGACTCACGGCTGCCAGATGAACATGTCCGACTCCGAAAAGGTCGTCGGCATGCTGGCGCAGCAGGGCTACGCCCTCACGGACGATGAGGACAACGCCGATGTGCTCATCGTCAACACCTGCTCCATCCGCGAGCGGGCCGAGGACAAGCTCTTCAGCCTCCTGGGCGAATGGCGGGAGCTCAAGAAGGACAAGCCGGACCTGCTCATCGGCGTGATGGGCTGCGTCGCGCAGCAGGAGAAGGACAAGATCCGCAAGCGGGTCCCCGCGGTCGACGTGGTGGTCGGCACCCACAACTTCCACGAGCTGCCCGAGCTCATCGACGAGGTGGCCCGCACCAAGGCCCCCATCACCCGCATCGGCAACCTCAAGGCGCCGATCCCGGACGATCTGCCCACCATGCGTGACGGCAAGTTCCACGCCTGGGTGCCCATCATCTACGGCTGCAGCTACTTCTGCACCTACTGCATCGTCCCCTACACCCGCGGCCCCTACCAGAGCCGCAAGCCGGAGGCCATCGCCAAGGAGATCCAGGAGCTGGTCGCCGAGGGCTTCAAGGAGTTCACGCTGCTCGGCCAGACGGTCGATCGCTACGGTCTGGATCTGGCGGGTGACGAGAAGTCCTCGCTGGCGGCCCTGTTGCGCCTCCTCTCGTCCATCCCGGGCGTCGAGCGGATCCGCTTCCTGACCTCGCACCCCCTCGATCTCAGCGAGGAGCTGGTGCAGACGGTCGCCGAGCTACCCAACGTCATGGAGTACTTCCACTTCCCCATCCAGGCGGGCAGCGACAAGGTCCTCACTGAGATGAAGCGCCTCTACACGGTCGACCAGTACCGCGAGAAGGTCGCCATGATCCGCCAGCACATCCCGGACGCCACCATCTCGGGCGACCTCATCGTGGGCTTCCCCGGCGAGACCGAGGAGGACTTCCTGGAGACGCTGAAGATCGTCGACGAGATCGAGTTCGACTCCAACAATACGGCCTCTTACTCGATCCGCCCGTGGACCCCCGCCGGCAAGCGCGAGGACCAGCTGGACGAGGAGGTCAAGGCCGATCGCCTGCGCCGCCTCAACGAGCTGGTGGCCGAGGTGGCCTTCCGCCGCAACCGGCGCCTGGTGGGCACCATCCAGGAGGTGCTGGTCGAGGGGCCGAGCACCAAGAACCCCGAGATCTTCCAGGGCCGCACCCGCGGCAACAAGATCTGCTACTTCCCCGGCTCGGCCGAGCTGGAGGGCCAGATCGTCAAGGTGGAGATCACGGAGTCGCGGCCGTTCACGCTCCGCGGCGAGATCGTGACGTCGGTCGTGCCGCTGCAGATGGCCCTCTAACCGGCCGGTAACTCATCCTCATCGGGGCGTCGCATGCTGATCCAGGCAAGCGGCGCCCCGATCGCTTGGCCGAGCCACGCCACGGGCATACCGGCAAGCTGCAGGCTCCAGCCGAGGGCCGAGGGCACCAGGGCCGCGGCCCAGCTTACGGGGTTCCGGGCTTTCTTGCGGCCCCTGGAGCCGAGCCCGGCCACCACGCTCCCGACTGAACCGGGAAGGCTAGCGATCGCCTCCACCACCCCCGCGGCCATGCGTGCCGGATCCCGGCGCCGGAGGGCAATGGCGACGTCCTTGACCGCGAGGGTCGCGAGCAGCACCGCCCCGGCGCTCTGCAGGGGGCGTACCGGCAAGAGGTCCGCGAAGCCCGGCCCCTCCGGAGGAGAGAGGACCAGGATCACCCGGCTGACGCAGGTAGGTAGGCCGCGCAGGTGCAAGTCCTGCCAGAGGGCCTCCAGCTCGGAGCCTGTGAGGCCCACGAACTGGCCGCCCGCAGGATCCGCGAACAGGACGCTGCCCCCTTCCTGGCCGACGGCCAGCATGTAGTGGAGGGCGTCGCCGCGAGAACCCGAGCGATCGCACAGCACCAAAGTCGGCAGCCCCCGATCCAGGAGGCGCAAGAGGTCGTCAAGCGTGGCGTCCACGAGCATGGCCGCCCGGTACCCATGAAATCGGGCGTAACGGAGGAGGTCCCCCGGGGCCGTGAACATGTCGAAGGGCCGGACCGCCCCGTCGATCGCCGTGCGGGCGTTCTCCGGGCGGCCCGGCCTCCAGTAGTCCATGGCCATGCTGAGGCAGGTGGTGCCGCAGCCGTTGGTGAGTCCTTGGTCCTGAGGGGTGACGAACAGGCGCACTAGGCGAGAACGGCTCGCATTCTGCGGATCAGCTCCTGAGCGGCCGGCACGTCGCCCTGGCTCTTCACGGGGATGAAGCGCTCGTCCCGATCCACCTCGAGGAAGCCCGTCGGGAGCACGACGCTGAGGTCCCCGGCCAGGTGCTCGAACTGGATGACCGACTGGCCATCCACCTTCTTCTCGACCACGTACCAGGGCAGCTCGATGGCGCGATCCAGGGCCGCGGCCGTGAAGACGTAGGTGGCCGTGTTGAAGACCCGGACCTGGTCCTGGTCGAAGCCCGCCGGGAAGGCAAAGCCCTCGACCAGCTGCATGCGGCCGTCGACCCGGGCCGGAGCCCCGCCCTTGTCACCAGGGGCCTTGGCGGCCACCTCGACGGTCATCTCGAGCCCCTGCTGGATGTGCCAGCCGACGATGGCGAGATCCACCGTGGCACCCAGGTTGTCGACGTTGGAGAACAAGAGGTACTTGCCCCCCTCTGCGAGGAACTGAGGCAGCGCTCCGCTCTCGCTGAGGGCCTGGACGAAGTCCCCGTGCCCCGGTGCGGCGAAGTCCTCGCTGCCGTCCGAGGAGTGGAAGCGCTGACCGTCCGGGCTCAGGCGCGGGAACTGGTACTGCTGGAAGAGCACGATGCGGCTCGGATCGGAGCCGAAGTAGGCGTTGGCCTCGAGGTGGGCGCGGACCTCGGCGTCCGTGTGGAAGCTGGTCATGATGAAGATCGGCATGGTCGCAGAAACCTCGCGGATCCAGCGGATCTTCAGCTCCAGGAAGCTCTGGCCGTCCAGGATGGGGTAGAGGCCCTTGGGATGGTCGTAGTTGAAGCGCGTCGCCATCCCCCCCGACAGGATGAGGGCTCCCACCTCGCCCGCGTCCACGGCCTGCTTGCCAATGGCCTCGAGGGCGCGGTAGTCGGGCGTGCCACGCCCGGGAAGGCGGGCGATGTCCTCGGGTCGGGGCGGCTCGACCGTCCCCTGCAGGGCATTGTGCTCGGCCGTCCATTCGCCCGCACGATAGCGCGCGACCAGGGTCTCGAAGATGTGCTCCATGGTTCCTCCCTGCGGGTCACGACGTTGTGACCGAAGGCCCGGAGATCGCACGTTGGCGGACCTCCGGGCCAGAGCCCACGGCATGATACCACACGCCCCACGAGCGACGCGTTACTCCTCCGGAATCGGGGTCCGGGGCGGAGTCGGCGTGCGGGTCGGCGTCGGACGCGGAGTCGGCGCCGTGCTCGGCTCCGGCGTCGGGGCCGTGGTGCTACCCGCCAGACGATACAGCTTGAAGTTGGCGTATTTGACCTGCGAACCGTTGGAGGCCAGGGCCACCGTGCCCGCCCCGTCGATCTGGGCGTTGGTCACCGAGCCCCGCTTCTGACCGTTCACGTAGACGGTCAAGCTGTGAGCGGTCGTGTCGACATCGGCCGTCCAGGTGATCGCGGTGCCCACCGAACGCGGCGGGTTGACCATCTCTCCCCAGAGGCGGTTGCTCGTAGGCCACGCGCCGCCCGGCAACTGGCCGTTGCAGACCCAGGCCTCCTGCAGCTTCGGGCTGGCCGAGCAGATGACGTAGTGGGTGGCATCCCGGTAGAAGGGCATCAGGACCACCACCCCCTGATCATTGGCCGGGTTCGAGCTCAGGACGTGGTAGACCCACCCCGTCACCTGCACCCGGTACTTGGTGCCCGGGTTGCCGGTGTAGGCGCGGATCGAGAGCTTGGTACTCGAGCCCGGCTCCTCCTGGACGTAGGTCCCGCCCCCCGAGGTCCACTTGCCGGGCATGAAGCTGCCCGATGCCGCGTCCGCCTGGGAGATGGGGTCCCGGAAGGGGACCTCCGCCGTCGCGAAGTTCACGTTCTCGAGCAGGGTGCCCTCTTCCCCGGGACCGGCGGGCATCTCGGTGGGCTCGCCGTTGTAGTCCTTGGGAGGCCCCTCCGAGGGCAAGACGTTCTTGTTGGACCCAGGATCCGGGCTGCCGCCAACCGAACAGCCGACCGCCAAGGCCGTGGCCACCGAGAGCAGCGCCCAAGTCTTCCGACCCTTCATGTGGCTCCTCCTACTTCTTCCAGACGATCTTGAAATTGTCGAACTGGGCATAGTTGCCGTTCGCGCCGAGGGCCACCCAGTGCGCATCGTTGTTGATCATGGGCAGCTTCTTGGTCAGCTTCTTCTGACCGTTGATGTAGACCGTGATCTGGTTGCTGTCGGTGTCGATGTCCGCCCCCAGGTTGATGCTGGAGCTCGCGCTCAGGGGCTGATCGAGCCACTGGTCGAAGAACTTGGCGTCGGCCGGCCACTCGGTGCCAGCAGGCGTCTCGCCGTTCACGGCCCAGCCCGCCAGGTCCTGCGCGGTGGCCACCAGCATCACGTAGTGCTTGGGATCCTTGTAGTAGGGCATCATGGCCATGACCCCGGTCGGAAACCCGTGGACCGCCGGCGAATCGGCGTCCTTGGCCACCGAGGCGTCGACAGAGACGGTGTAGACCTTTCCGGCCCGGCCGTCCTTGGTGTTGAAGGCATCACCGATGTACTTGAAGTGGTTGGCCAGGTTGTCCGAGGCACCGGTGGTTTGCTGCAGCTTGCCGTCCACCACGGCCCAGGTGCCCGCCGCAAAGCCGGCGGGCTCGCTCTTGGCGGCGTTCTCGAAGGGCATCGACGGGGTTTCGAAGGTCAGGAGGGTCGTCTTGCCGCCCG
>DATNQJ010000601.1:0-25981 GCA_036704085.1 Stenomitos sp. | reverse complement strand
GACGGGACCCGGACCGTGCGCATGACCAACGTGGTGGCGACCTTCGGCGCCGGCCAGGGTGATCCGGCCATGCTCGCCGCGCACTGGGACAGTCGCCCGCGCTCGGAAGAGGACGCGCACCCGGAGCACCGGCAGCAGCCGACGCCCGGCGCCAACGACGGCGCCTCGGGAGTGGCCGTGCTGCTCGAGGTGGCGCGCGCCCTGCACGCAGCCCCCCCGCCGCGCGAGGTGCGCCTGGTGCTCTTCGACGGCGAGGATTGGGGCGAGACCCTGGAGACCATGTTCTACGGCGCGCGCGACTACGTGGGGCGCCACCGGTCGAGCCTGCCCACGTGGGGCATCCTGCTCGACATGGTGGGCGATCGTGACCTGCACCTGCCGCGCGAGGCCTTCTCGAGCCGTCAGGCCCGGGGCCTCACGGACAAGGTCTACGCCACGGCCCAGCGCCTTGGCTACGGCAGCGTCTTCGAGAACCGGGTCGGACCCGACATCTTCGACGACCACCTCCCCTTCCTCGACGCGGGGGTGCCCTTCGTGGACCTGATCGACTTCGATTACGGTCAGTGGCACACGGTCCACGACCTGCCCGCCGAGTGTTCGCCCCGCAGCCTCGAAATCGTGGGCAACGTGGTCCTGAAGATGGTCTCGACCCGCTGAGCGCGACCCTATCCGCTTTGGTGCCGGGTCCCCCGAGTGGTATCATGGCGTCGTTGCCGTCTGGACGCTGAAAAGACTTCGCATGCTTCTCTCTGATCAGCCAAAAATCAACTTCGCCTTCGGGGTTCACTGTCACCAGCCCTTCGGGAACTGGGACTGGGTCATCGAAGAGGCGTACCAGCAGAGCTACCTGCCGTTCGTCGAGACCGTCGAGCGGCATCCTGGGGTGCGCGTCATGCTGCACTACACGGGCTTTTTGCTCGAGTGGCTCCTGGAGCACCATCCGGACTTCATCGCCCGGGTCAAGCTCCTGGTCGAGAAGGGGCAGGCGGAGCTCGTCACGGGCGGCTTCTACGCGCCGGTGCTCGCGGTCATCCCCGACGAGGACAAGGTCATGCAGATCCGGCACCTCAGCCGGACGCTGCGCGACAACTTCGGCCAGATGCCCGAGGGCCTCTGGCTGGCCGAAAGGGTCTGGGAGCCGCACCTGACCAAGTTCATCGCGGACTCGGGCGTGCGCTGGATGCCCCTCGACGACTCCATCTTCCGGGCGGCCGGCCTGCGCGGCCATCAGCTCTTGGGCTACTATCAGACCGAGGAGCAGGGCAAGACCCTCGAGGTGGTGCCCATCAACAGCGAGCTGTCGAGGCTCATTCCCTTCGCGCCGCCCGAGCGGGTCATCGACTACCTGCGCGCCAATGCCTCGACCGACGGCAATCGCCTGGCCTTCTGCTTCGACGACGGCGAGAAGTTCGGCGTCTGGCCCAACACCCACAAGGCCATCTTCGAGCAAGGCTGGCTGGATCGACTCTTCGGGCTGCTCGAGGAGCACTCGGACTGGATCGTCTCGACCACCCTGCACGACTACCGGCGCGAGCGCCGGCCCTTCGGCCGCATCTACCTGCCCTCTGCGACCTACGTGCAGATGCAGGAGTGGGCCCTGCCGCCCGACGAGGCCCTCGCGTACGCCGAGGCCCTCACCAACGTCAACGAGCGCTACGTCCACTTCCTGCGGGGCGGCATGTGGCGCAACTTCCTGGTGCGCTACCCGGAAAGCAACAACCTCCACAAGAAGATGCTGCTGGTCGCCGACAAGGTCGCCGAGGCGAGCGGAGTGGAGCAGCTGGTCACGGCCTCGGTCGAGTCCGAGGCGACCGACGACTGGGATGAGGCCCAGACGGCCCTCTGGCAGGGGCAGTCCAACGATCCCTACTGGCACGGCGTCTTCGGCGGCCTGTACCTGACGCACCTGCGCTCGGCCAACTACCGCGCCCTCATCAAGGCGGAGGCCATCTGCGATCGCCTCATCCACCGGGGCGAGGACTTCCTGGAGGTCCGCGAGCAGGACTTCGACTGCGACGGCAAGCCCGAGATCCTCATCTCGACCAAGGACCAGAACCTCTACTTCAACCTCGAGGGCGGAGCGCTCTTCGAGCTGGACTACAAGCCCGCGTCCTTCAACGTCCTGGACACCCTGGCCCGCCGCCATGAGGCCTACCACAGCAAGATCGCCCGCGCCACCACCCTCGAGGCCTTCCGGCGCGAGGGCAGCATCCGCGCCATCTACGACGTGGTGCTCACCAAGGAGCAGGGGCTCGAGAAGTTCCTCTTCCACGACTGGTACCGTCGCCTATCCTTCCTGGACCACTTCCTGCACCCGGACAGCCACCTCGAGTCCTTCTACAACATGAGCTTTGGCGAGCAGGGCGACTTCGTGAACCAGGAGTACCGCCCTTCCATCGAGCGGACGGCGGATGGCGTGGCCCTGACGCTCTCGCGCGAGGGGCACGTCTGGGTCGGCTCCGAGTTCTGGCCCGTCACCGTGTCCAAGCGCTTTGCGGTGGCGCGCGAGGGCGGGGCGATCACGCACGTGGACTACACCCTCACCAACGGCAAGGACCGCCCGGTGTCCCTGTGGTTCGGCGTGGAGTTCAACGCCAACTTCCTGGCGGGGAACGCTCCCGACCGCTACTACTACGTGCCGGGCAAGGTCGTCGAGGACCCGCGCCTCGGCTCCAAGGGCGAGCTGCACGGCGTGACCGAGGCGGGCATCCGGGATGCCTTCAACGGCATCGACTACCACCTGCGCTGGGACCGGCCCGCCACCCTGTGGCGCTTCCCGGTCGAGACCATCTCCATGTCCGAAGGGGGCTTCGAGCGGGTCTACCAGAGCTCGGTCCTGATGCCTCACTGGCACCTGGAGCTGGGGCCTTCCTCGAGCCTAGCGCTGCGCTTCGAGCAGCACCTGTCGGGCCTTTAGCTGCGGCGGGGCGAGGCTGAGGCCCACGTCCCACCTCCGGTAGCCCATGAAGGCCGCAAGCTCGGGAGCCGTGATGTGCAGGGCGCCCACCCGCGAGAGGGGATCGTTGATCCAGTAGCCGTCGGCGTCGGCCTGGGTGACGAGCACGAAGTGGGCCCCCGAGAAGGCCTGATAGTCCTTGGCGGCGAAGCGCGCGTTGTAGGCGCGCGGATTGCCCGCCGCGATGACGAGCCGTCCCGCCTGGAGGGCCGCCTGGACGGCCTCGGGTCCGTAGACCAATCCCGTCTCGAGGCCGAAGCGTTCGGCTGCTTGCCGCACGTCGTCGAGGCTGGTCACGTCGAGGTCGTTGGCGGACCCCGTGATGGCGCGGCGCATGTGGCGGATCAGCGCCTGCGGAGGGGCCTTGGGGTCCACGCTGCCGAAGGCCTTGAAGGCCATGGCGAGGCAAGCGGGCCCGCAGTTGGCGCTCCATTCGGGGCCCTCGGGGTTCCAGGCGGGATCCCGCATCTGGCTGATGAAGAATTGGTTGCCGGCCGGCAGCGCCCCCGCGACCCCGGTGCAGAGGGCGAGGATGAGTCCGGATACGGCGATCGCCCAGCCGATACGTCGCATGGCGCCTCCTTGGCCGACTGGCCAAGTCTCTTATGTCCCGAATCGGCGTCATCCGTGTTGCGACTCCGTTAAGCGGCGTGGGATCCCGATGAAGACTGGATGAAACTTCCGATCGCGAAACCGGTCTGATCCCCATGTGACCCGGTTCGGGGCATGTTAGACTGGAGGCATGTTGCAATATCCACCCCTGAATCCGGTTGCCCTCAGCCTCGGTCCCGTGAAGGTCCACTGGTACGGCGTGATGTACGGTCTGGGCTTCATCCTGACCTACTTCATCGTGCGCGGTCAGACGCGGCGTCGCCAGCTCATGACCGACAGCGACGTGGCCGACATGATCATGTACCTCATCATGGGCGTGATCCTGGGCGGGCGCGTCGGCTACATCCTCTTCTACAACTTCAAGGAGTACCTCGCGCATCCGCTCGAGATCCTCGCCGTGTGGCACGGGGGCATGTCGTTCCACGGGGGCCTCATCGGCACCATCCTCGCGGGCTGGCTCTACTGCCGCAAGATGAAGCTCAACTTCCTCGAGATGGCGGACATCGTGATGGTCGCGGTCCCGCTCGGCCTCGGCCTCGGCCGCCTCGGCAACTTCATCAACGCCGAGCTGTGGGGGCGTCCCACCAGCGTGCCCTGGGCGATGGTCTTCCCGACCGATCCGCTCGGCCTGCCGCGCCACCCGTCGCAGCTCTACGAGTTCGGCCTCGAGGGCATCCTGCTCTTCAGCCTCATGTTCGGCCTCAGCCGCCTGCGCCTGCCGAACGGCACGCTGCTCGGGACCTTCCTGATGGGCTACGGCCTGAGCCGCATCACCGTCGAGTTCTTCCGCAACCCGGACGCGCAGCTGGGCTTCGTGGTCGGTCCCTTCTCCATGGGGCAGCTCCTGAGCGTGCCCATGGTCCTGATCGGGCTCGGCCTCGTCCTGTGGGTCACGATGCGGGCTCGGCGCCCGGCTCCGGCCGCCGGGACGGGCTCCGAGGGATCGATTTCTCCTCAAACTTAGGAAGGGTCCTTCGACCAGGCTCAGGACAAGCTTTACTTCAAGAAGAGCTTGTGCTATAGTTAATTCAATCGCGCGGAAGTGGCGAAATGGCAGACGCGCATGCCTCAGGAGCATGTGGGGGCAACCCCTTGGAGGTTCAAGTCCTCTCTTCCGCACTCAAGGCCCTGAACCGGAAAACCGGTTCAGGGCCTTATTTTACGCGCTGATCGCCAGCGCATGATCGACCACTCCTACGACCTGGTGGTCCGCTCCCTCACCAAGGTCGACCGCGCGGGTCTTAGCGAGTCCAGAGGCCCGCGCGCGTCCGACGTTGTTTTCAGGGCGAGTCGTCGACGTTAGAACAAACCGACCTTCTGCTCGCTGTAGCTGACCAGCAGGTTCTTGGTCTGTTGGTAGTGATCGAGCATCACCCGGTGGGTTTCGCGGCCGATGCCGGATTCCTTGTATCCGCCGAAGGCGGCGTGCGCCGGGTAGGTGTGGTAACAGTTGGTCCAAACCCGGCCGGCCTTGAGGCCCCGCCCCATGCGGTAGGCGGTGTTGGCATCGCGGCACCACACGCCGGCGCCAAGACCGTAGGGCGTGTCATTGGCGATCTCCAGCGCCTGCGCTTCGTCCTTGAAGGTGGTCACGGCGAGCACCGGGCCGAAGATCTCTTCCTGGAAGATGCGCATCTTGTTGTGGCCCTTGAACAGCGTCGGCTGGATGTAATAGCCGCCTTCCAGGTCCCCGTCGAGGTGCGCCCGATCTCCGCCGATCAGCACCTGGGCGCCTTCCTGTTTGCCCAGATCGAGGTAGGACATGATCTTGGTCATCTGGGCCTGCGAGGCTTGCGCGCCGACCATGGTCTCGGTATCCAGCGGGCTCCCCTGTTTGATGGCCTTGATGCGGGTCAGGCAGCGATCCATGAACGCGTCGTAGATCGACTCCTGGATCAGGGCGCGGGACGGGCAGGTGCACACCTCGCCCTGGTTGAAGGCGAACAGCACGAGACCCTCGATGGCCTTGTCCAGGAAGCTGTCGTCGGCGCGAGCGATATCCTCGAAGAAGAGATTGGGCGACTTGCCGCCCAGCTCCAGCGTGGCCGGAATCAGGTTGGCGGCCGCGGCCTGGGCGATGACGCGGCCGGTCGCCGTCGAGCCAGTAAAGGCGATCTTGGCGATACGGCGGCTGGAGGCCAGCGGCATGCCGGCTTCCTTGCCGAAGCCGTTGACGACGTTGAGCACGCCGGGCGGCAGCAGGTCCGCGATCAGCTCGACCAGGATCATGAGGCTGATCGGGGTCGATTCGGCGGGCTTCAAGACCACGCAGTTGCCGGCCCCGATGGCGGGGGCCAGCTTCCAGGCGGCCATCAGGATCGGGAAGTTCCACGGAATGATCTGGCCGACGACGCCCAGCGGCTCATGAAAGTGATAGGCGACGGTGTGCTCGTCGAGGTCGCTGATGCCGCCTTCCTGCGAGCGCAGGCAGCCCGCGAAGTAGCGGAAGTGATCGATGGCGAGCGGAATGTCGGCGTTCAAGGTCTCGCGAATCGGCTTGCCGTTGTCCACCGTCTCGGCGTAGGCGAGAAGCTCGAGATTGGCTTCCATGCGATCGGCGATCTTGAGCAGCAGATTGCTGCGCTCGGCGGCCGGCGTGCGGCCCCACCTGTCGGCCGCCGCATGGGCGGCATCCAGCGCCAGTTCGATGTCTTCGGCGCCAGAGCGGGCAGCCTGGGTGTAGGACTTTCCGTTGATCGGGGTGATGACGTCGAAGTAGTCGCCCTTGAGCGGAGCGACCCACTGGCCGCCGATGAAGTTATCGTAGCGGGCCTTGAAGGCGATCTTGGCGCCGTCGGTACCGGGAGCAGCGTAGAGCATCTTGTGTTCTCCATAGGAAGGGAGTGGTCCATTCGAACCACCTGTACCCTCTCGAGACGCTGCTGTCATCGCCTAGTTGCCCGCCTCCAGGGGCTTCGCAGCGCCGCGGGGGCGGAGCATGAGGATTCCCACCGGGCTGGTGGAGGCGCAGCCGCCTGTTTCCGGGTCGTGCTTTTTCACCCCAAGAGCGACTGCCTCGTTTTCAAGGCGGCCAAGCTAGGGTATGAGGAGGTACCTGCTTCATTGGAACGTTCTTAGAGAAAGGCTGCTGACACCATGAAAGTCTTCCTGGCAGGGACCGTGATGGCGGTCTCCCTCCTCTCCGGTTGCGCGGTCATGCGCGCCGATGTGCGCCCGGCCCCCGAGGTGACGGTTCCCAAGACCCCCGAGATGGTGGCGCGGGGCCAGTACCTCTTCAAGCACGTCATGGACTGCACGGGCTGCCACACGACCCTCGATCCCAAGACCTTCAAGCCCGACCTGACCAAGTTCGCGGCAGGCGGCAACATGTTCGGGCCCGAGTTCGGCGCGCCAGCCAAGGTCTTCTCGGCGAACCTCACGTCGGACCCCAAGACGGGGCTCGGCAGCTGGACGGACGGCGAGATCCTGCGCGCCCTGCGCGAGGGCGTGAGCCGTGACGGCCGCCCCCTGATGCCGATGATGCCTTACATGAACTACCACGAGCTGAGCGACGACGATGCCTATGCGCTCGTCGCCTTCATGCGCACCATCAAGCCGGTGGAGAACCGGGTTCCGGCCAACGAGATCGGCTTCCCGCTCAACATGCTGGCCAACACCTTCCCCAAGAAGCTGGACGCTCCGGTGGCGCCGCCGGCCAACGACCCGATCGCCCGTGGCCGCTACCTGGTCAAGATGGCGGGTTGTGCGGAGTGCCACTCGCCCATGGGGGCGGCGGGTCCGGACGTGAGCCGCGCGTTTGCGGGCGGTGCCTTCTTCAAGGGGGAGGGCCTCGGCCCCGAGGGCAAGGGCATCAAGGTCCCGAACATCTCGCCGGACGTGGCGACGGGTATCGGTTCCTGGACCGACGCGCAGATCGCCAACGCGATCCGCTTCGGCCAGCGGCCGGACGGCAAGACCCTGCGTCCGCCCATGATGTGGCCCAACTACAACGGTATCAACGACGAGGACATCAAGGCCATGGTGGCCTACCTGCGCACGGTGCCGGCGCAGAAGAACCCGGTGGAAGGGCGCTGGTAACCAGCGCCAAGAAAAAAGGCCTCGACCCAACGGGTCGAGGCCTTTTCCATGGTCGTCTACGCCTTCAGTTCCGGGCGCATCAGGATCTGGTCGAGCAGCGTGAGGCCCTGCTCGTGCGCGGGCGTGAAGTCGTAGTTGAAGCGGCCCATGAAGCCCTCGATGACCCCCTCGGCGAGGCCCGTGCGCTTTGAGGCCTCGGCGACCAGCTGCGGCCGCACGGCGACGGCAGCCGTCTTGGACTGCGCGAGGGTCTCGGCGATCGCCTGCCGGTCCTCTTCGGGGAGCTTGGCCTGGGTCACCCAGAGCATGTAGATGAGCGGCGTGTTGGTCAGCTGCCACCAGGCGTCGCCCAGGTCCCAGACCTCCACGTCCGAGGGCACCGACTGGCTCGCGATGAGGGCCTCGTCCTCGAAGAGGAGGGCGGCCCCGTGCTCGGCCAACAGCTCCTCGAGCGAGCCCGCGTGCTCGACGAAGCGCGGCTCGACGCCGTACATCTCGGTCATGAGGCTGCGCAGGAGGTAGACGGCGCCGGCCGTCCGGCTGGGGATGGCGATCTCGTGGCCCGCCGGGTGGCCGATGGGCTGGGTGCTGAAGAGGAGCCCGCAACCCGCCCGGCCCCAGCTGGAGACGCTGAGGTTGGGGATGCGCTCGAAGCGCTCGCGGTGCCGCAGGTACTCGATGACGGAGATGGGGCCCGCGTCCAGGTCGCCTGCGACCAGCTGCGCGGAGAGCTCGGTGAGCCCACCCGGCACCAGCTCGTCATCCGAGGCGACCACGCCCGTCTTGAGCGGGTAGGTCAAGGACAGCGTCGAGAGGTAGTGGGTCTCGCCGATCTTACGCATGAGGGGTCCTCGGATAGGGGCGGGGCAGGAAATGCCGTGATTATAGCCGGGGCCCTTTTGCCTTGTAAAGCAATGGCGCCGGTGGTAGCCCTGCCGCTCGATATTGCCTTGCGCTCATGACGACGCAGCGTCTTAGCGCAGCAGCACCTCGAACAGCCGCGCACTGCCCGTGGACCGATCCGGCGCCTGCTTGAACACCAGCCTGAGCTGCATGGCGGCCGCAGGCGCCGGGAACTCGACCTCGTGCGTCCCCCAGTCGCTGAAGCTGAGCCCCGAGAGGACGGTCCGGAAGGTCTTGCCGTCCTCGGAGAGCTGGACCTCGATGACCCCGCCGTCCATGGGACCGGTCTTGAGAGACAGCCCCTTGAGCATGCTCCGTCGGGCCAGGCGCACCGTGAACTGGTTGTCGCCCGTGCCCACCCATTCGGTGTCCGGGTCGCCATCGATGGCGAGCTCCGCCTCATGGAAGCCTCCCGGCTCGCTCGCCATGGCCTCGGCGCCGAGTACCTCATAGGCCCCCGCATAGCGGGGCGGATTGGGCCGGGCGGGCGCGTAGGCCACGCGCGGATCCGAATCCAGGATGACCGGACGCGACCACAGGGGCAGCCGGCTGCCCGGCGCCAGGCGCCGGGTCCGGCCGTCCGGCATCACCAGGCGCCACGATCCCTTGTCCGGAGTCACCCAGGGGATGGGATGCCGGGCATCGCGGTGCGGGGCCCAGGCGACCAGCACCTCCCGCTTGCCCGCCTTGAAGCGGTAGGCCACCAGGCGAGGATCCAGGGGGAGCTTGCCCGCGTAGGTCGTCCCTGCGAGCGCCGTCGAGGTCGTCTTGTAGGACCAGTAGCCCGCCGTGCGCTGCTGCATGCGGTGCCAGTCGATCAGGCCCATCTGGTGCCAGCTGGGGTTGGTGTTGCTGTACCAGATGATCCCCTCCAGGCCGAGCGCGAGGCCCGTGGCGTAGAGCTTGGGGATGTAGTCGGCCTGCCCCTCGGGATCGGCCGAGGGGTAGCCCGTCTCGGAGCACATGAGCCCCTTGTGGAGCCCGGCGTGCCGCAGGGCCTGCCGCAGCTTGCCGTGCAGGGAGAGGAAGGCCCGAAGGGCCGTGTCCGAGCCGGGGCCTCCGTAGGCGTGGAAGTCCACCGCGTCGAAGTAGGCGCCCGCGCCCTTGCCGATCATGCTCGTGAGGTAGTCCACGTACCCGATGCCCCCCGTGACGATGGAGGCCTGGGGATCCACGGACTTGACGACCATGTGGGCGACTTGGAGCATGCGCACGTAGTCGCCCACGCTGCCCTGCCAGGAGCGCTCGGCATCCTTGAAGTTGGCGCCCTGGTCGCCCCGCGGGTAGTCCGGCTCGTTCCAGACCTGGTAGTACCGGACGGCCCCCTGGTAGCGGGTCGCCACCCGGGCGAGCATCCGCGCCCAGTAGTTGCGGGGGTTCACTTGCTTGCCCTTGCCGGGCACGTCCGTGCCGTCCGTGAAGATGGGGTCGTAGAGGTTGAGGGGCGGCGCGTGCCGGAAGGTGTCCGGCTGGTCCGGCACCTTGTTGGGCGCGCTCGAGGCCCAGTAGGGGGTGTCGGTGATCATGAGCTGGACGGCGATGCCCGCCTGCTGGCAGCGGTGGACGGCGTCGTCGAAGTCTCCCTGGTTGGGGTGCTGGTTGGGCTCGGGCTCGTCATGGAGCCAGATGTAGCCTTCCCGGCTCAGCTGCACGCCGAGGTCCTGGTGCATGGCGAGGCCGCGGGCTCGCGAGCCGTTCCAGGACCCATGGCCCGAGGTCTCATCGAACTTGGGGATGGCCTGCATGCCGAAGTAGCGCACCGCCTGCGGCTTGCGCTGCGAGCGAGCGTCGCCCGCCCAGGCTTCGGGCCCCTGGGAGGCCATGTAGCGCAGGGGGGCTGCGAGGAGCCCCAGGGTTACGAGGACCACACACACCCGCTTCAACATGGCACCCCCTCGTGGACGGTCCAAGCCATGGCAAGCTTAGACCCACGAGGGGGTGAAGGCTTCGGCGACAGTGCCGAGGGGTTTTGTTAGAGGCTCTTGGCGGGCTAGAACTGAACCGTCGTTCCCACCACCAGCTGTTCGTGGGTCGGCAGGGGCGCCCCGCCGAAGAGCTGGTTGGCCTTGGCGTTGTCGCCCCCCGGAGCCGGAGTGCTCGTGGTGCCGTAGAAGCGCCCCATGTCGTACTCGATCATGATCGCGGGCAGGCCGGGAGCGATCTGCAGCTCGGCGATCGCCGAGAGCCCCGAGCCCAGCTCCGAGCCCATGAGATCCCGGCCCGAGGTCTGGGCCGCGAGCGTCACGCTCGGGATCACCGAGAAGCCGGGCAGGCGCACGTAGGCGCCGGTCGAGGTCCAGTCGTAGGCCATGGGCACCAGGGAGTTGGCCGTATCCGCCGCGGGCGAGTTGCCGAGCTTGGCCCCGATGCCGAGCCCGATGCCCGTGCCGAACAGGCTGTTGCTGACCAGGAAGGCCGAGCTCTCGGAGTAGTAGTTGGGATCGTAGTCCCGGCGCACCACTTCGGAATGGCCGAAGCTCAGGCCGAGGGCGTCGCTGCCGATGTCCAGGGTGGTGCCGTAGCCGCGGCCGGAGCTCACGAAGCCCGCGCCCTCGCGCAGGGCCGAACCGTCCGAGTGCAGATAGGCGCCCCAGCGCACCACGCCGAGATCCAGCCCGATCTTGCCGAGGGCGTAGCCCCGGTAGAACTCGCTGATCAGGGGGAAGGTGCGGGGCAGATCGCTCAGGGCGAGCTGGCTGGACGCGCCGGGGGTGCCGTAGTTGAGGCCGGCTCCCAGCTCCACGGGGCCCAAGAAGCCGTCGACGACCGCACTCGGCGCCGAGCCCGTGTTCACGGCCCAGACCGAGTTGGGATCCAGCAGGTCCTCGGCCACGTTGACGCCCGGGTTCCAGTGGATCCGGCCGGACATGGTCGGCAGGTTGCGGGCGGTCGAGAGGGCCGGGGCGAGCACCAGGGTGCCGGCGTCGGTGGTGCTGGCGCTGGTGGGCGGCTGCAGGGGCGGGGTGCCGACGAAGCCATAGCCGCCCTCGGCGTGGGGCCAGAGGGGAGCGCTGCGGAACTCGTTGCGCAGGGTCGAGCCGATCTTGAGGGTGTCCGAGAAGGTCATCATGCCCACGTGGACCCCCAGGCCCGCGGGCGTCCAGGAGAAGTAGGAGCGCCGCACGTACATGGGCGTGCCCGTGTCGCCGGGTGAGTCGAACTCGGGCAGGCCGCCCTCGGTCGCCAGGTGCCCGCTCGCAAAGCGCTGCACGCCGCTGTTGAAGATGGAGAGCTGACCCCGGTAGCTCAGCTCGGGGCTCATGTTGGCGTCGAGCGTGACGTTGGTCGCGATGCGCAGGTCCTCGCGCTCGTTGGCCTGGTTGACGGGCTGGGCCGTGTAGGTGCGCAACAGGGCATCGAGCGAGCCGCCGACCCGGATGCGCTTCTCGATGGCGCTCAGGCGGGAGTCCTGGGTGTCGACCCGGGCCTTGAGGCCCGTCAGCTCGTCCTTGAACTCCTGCTGGAGACGGGCGATGGTGCGCAGGTCGTCCGGGCTCACGCTCGGCTGGATGCGGGTGGGCTGGGGCGCCTCGCCGGTGGCGGCGGCGACCATCTCCTCGACCCGGGCCATGACCTTGGCGAGGGCCGCGGCGAGCTCGTAGCGCGAGATGGTGCGGGTGCCCCGGAAGGTGTTGTCCGGAAACCCTTCCATGACCTGGTACTTCTCGACGAGGGCCTTGATGGCGTTGTAGGCCCAGTGATCGGGCGTGACGTCCTTGAGCTCGCTGACCGGCGTGAAGGCCACAGCGGGCGGCACGGCGACGAGGACCGTCGCCGCGACGAGGCCCAGGGTCGCAAGGCGCATGAACATGGTTTCCTCCTGGTGGTGGGAGCAAGCCGGGGGCTCCTAGGAGCCCCCGGCGGGTCGATGGGTCCTAGAAGCCGAACTCGAGACCGGCGTAGGGGCCGGTGTAGAGGCCGTAACGCGTGTTGTAGAGCGCGGTGAGGGTGTCCTGGCTGGCGCCGCCCGGGGCGATCAGGGCGCTCGGGTTGGTGAGTGCGGTCAAGAGCGAGCCGGCATCCGCGTTGGCGACGGCCATCGCCTTGTAGCCGAGCTTGGCCTTGACCAGGCCGAAGTTGAGGGCGAGGTTCACATCCCCCTCGGCCGGCATGTGGGAGATGTTGGCGGGCAGGCCCGCGGGCTTGGAGAGGTTGTAGCCGCCGAGGACGCCGAAGTTGAGCGACACCGGGTCGATGCCGAACCCGAAGTTCAGCCCGGCCACGAGATCCCCGTAGCTGCCACCAAAGCCCGTGCCCGCGTAGTTCTCGTTGCGGTAGCCAATCGTCAGGGCGCCCAGACGACCGTAGACCTGCCAGTAGTTCTGGGGCAGGAAGACGTCGAAGTTGGGCGCGGTGGTCTGGGTGACGCCCGTCGTCGGGTTGATCGCCGCCGTGATGGGCGAGCCGAAGGCGAAGGTCTGGTACTTGGCGCCCAGGGAGAGGAAGGCCAGGTCGTACTCGGCGCCCACGTTCCAGCCCGAGGCCGGGATCGAGGGCGAGGCCTGGGCGAGGGCCGGGGCGTTGGTGCCGGGGGCCTGGGTGGTCGCCGAGACGAAGCCGCCGTTCGCGACGGTGCCCATGAAGTCGTAGTTGCCGAAGACCTTGAGGCCGATGGGCGGCATGGGCTCGCCGGGTTCGACGGTCTGGGCAGCGGGCATGGGCGCCGGAGTCGCCTGGATGCTCGGGGTGGCCGCGGCCGGAGCGGGAGTCGCCGAGGGGGTCGCCGCGGGAGTGGGCGCGGCGGCGGGCTTGGAGGTCTTCATCTGGGCGAGCGCGGGGGCGCCGAGCGTGAAGCTCAAGGCGACCAGGCTCACGGGCAGGAGCTGGTGCTGTTTCAAGGCGGTGTCCTCTCTGCGAGTCGGTGGGAAAACCAAAACTTAGCAACCAAGAGTTAAGGGATTCTACCATGCCCCCGGGCGCCCCCGAGACCGCGGGCCGTACGGTATAATGAGGCCGCCCGCATGGGCAGCGCGTACCCTCAGGAAAGGACGTCACTCGTTGGATCCGGCCGTCGAACCCTTTGCCCTCTCCGCCTACTGGGACGCCCGCGGTGCGCGCATCCAGGCCGCCCTGGAGGAGCTCGTCGCCCCGCGCGTCCCCGCGTCGTTCTGGGAGGCGATGGCCTACAGCGTGCTCGCCGGCGGCAAGCGCCTGCGCCCGATCCTCACGATCGCCAGCTGCGAGGCCGCGGGCGGCAAGCCCGAGGCGGCGCTCGCGGCGGCCTGCGCCCTGGAGCTCATCCACACCCAGAGCCTCATCCACGACGACCTGCCCTGCATGGACAACGACACCCTGCGCCGGGGCCGGCCCACCAACCACGTGGTCTACGGCGAGGCGCTCGCCTTGTTGGCCGGTGATGGGCTGCTCGCCTACGCGTTTCAGGTGATCGCCGAGGGCATGGCCCCGCACGTCGCGGCTCCGCGGGTGGTCCAGGCCGTCGCCGAGCTCGCGAGTGCCACGCTCGGCATGGTCGCGGGCCAGGTGGTCGACATCCAGAGCGAGGGCAAGCCCATCGAGCCCTCGACCCTCGAGTTCATTCACCGCCACAAGACGGGCGAGCTCCTGCGGGTCGCCGCCCGCCTCGGGGCGCATGCGGCCGAGGCGGACGCGGCGACCATGGACGCCTTGACCCGGTTCGCCGAGGCCCTGGGCCTCGCCTTCCAGATCGTCGACGACCTGTTGGACCTCACGGGGACCGCCGAGGACCTCGGCAAGCACCCCGGCAAGGACGTGGCCGTCGCCAAGGCGACCTACCCCGCCCTCTACGGCATGGCGGCCGCGCGGGCCGAGGCCGATCGCCAGGTGGCGATCGCCATGCAGGCCCTCGAGCCCCTCGGCGCGGCCGCTGAACCCCTCCGGGCGATCGCCCGGTTCGTTACGGAGCGTACCCATTGATCCAGAACCAGGCCCTCCTGGCGGGGGTGGTCGGCCTGACCCTCGCGCAGGTCATCAAGTTCGTCACCGTCCTCGTCAAGCACGGCAAGATCGACGTCCGCACGCTCGTCACCACCGGGGGCATGCCGAGCTCGCACACGGCCCTGGTCATGGGCCTGACGACCACCGTGGGCATCCTCGAGGGCGTCCACTCGACCATGTTCGACGTGAGCCTGGTCTTCGCCTTCATCGTCATGTACGACGCGGCGGGCGTCCGTCAGGCCGCCGGGCGCCAGGCGCGGGTCCTCAACAAGATCGTCGAGGACCTCCAGCACTCGCTCTCCTTCCAGGAGAGCCATCTCAAGGAGCTGTTGGGCCACACCCCGCGCGAGGTCATCGGCGGGGCCATCCTGGGGGTGGCGGTCGCGTTTGCGATCAACGCCCTGAACGTCGTGCGCTAGCCATGGCCAAGAAGGAGCGGCTGGACACCTTGCTGGTGAGCCTGGGCCACTACGCCTCGCGCGAGCAGGCCCAGCGCGCCATCCTCGCGGGCCTGGTCAAGGTGGGCGGAGTGCCCGTCACCAAGGCCGGCACCGGCGTGGACCCGACCCTGCCCATCGAGGTGACGGCCCCGGCCAGCAGCTACGTCAGCCGCGGCGGCCACAAGCTCGAGCGGGCCGTCGAGGCCTTCGGCGTGCCCCTGGAGGGCCGGGTGGCCCTGGACGTGGGGGCCTCCACCGGGGGCTTCACGGACGTGCTGCTGAGAAACGGTGCCCGCTTCGTCTACGCGGTGGACGTGGGCTACGGCCAGCTCGCCTGGAGCCTGCGCCAGGACGCGCGGGTGAAGGTCATGGAGCGCACCAACATCCGGCACCTCGAGGCCCTCGCGGGCGAGACACCGGACTTGGCCGTCATCGACGTGTCCTTCATCGGGCTCGCCAAGGTCCTGCCTGCCGTCGAGCGCCTGCTCGCGCCGGAGGGCGACGTGGTCGCCCTCATCAAGCCGCAGTTCGAGGCCGGGCGCGAGAACGTGGGCAAGGGCGGAGTGGTGCGCGACCCCAAGATCCACGAGCGGGTGCTGTCCGAGGTGGACGCCGCGGCCCGCGAGCTCGGCTATCACCTCTGGGGGCTGACGCACTCTCCCATCAAGGGGCCCGAGGGGAACATCGAGTTTCTCGCCTACTGGCGGAAGGCACCCCCCGAACAGCCGGCGCCGGACTACGCCGAGGTGGTGCGGACGGCCCACCGGGAGCTGTCGGCATGAGATCGATCGGCGTGGTCTTCAACGACTCCAAGCCCCAGATCACGGGGCTGGTCGACCAGGTGAAGGAGACCATCGAGAGCATGGGGGCCCGATCGGTCGTCGTCTCCGGCACCGTCCCCACCCTGCCGCCGGTGGATGCGGTGGTGGTGCTCGGCGGGGACGGCACCTTCCTGAGGGCGGCCCGCATGGTCGCCCTGCGCGACACGCCCCTCCTGGGCGTGGACCTGGGTACCCTGGGCTTCTTGGCGGAGGTCTCCTACGGGGACCTCGCCGGGGCCATCGATCGCCTGATCGCGGGAGACTACCGGATCGAGGAGCGGCTCCTGCTCGAGGTCGCCTTGCTTCGCGACGGGCAGGTGGTCGCCGCGAACCTCGCCCTCAACGAGGGGGTGGTCCTCAAGGGGGCCTCTGGCCGCATGCTGGAGATGGCCATCTACGCCGACCACTCCCACGTGGCGACCTACGGGGCGGACGGCGTCATCGTCTCGACGCCGACGGGCTCGACGGCCTACGCCATGGCCGCGGGCGGCCCCATCATGGCCCCGGACGTGCCGGCGCTGCTCCTGGTTCCCATCTGCCCCCACATGCTGACCGCCCGTCCCCTGGTCGTCTCGGACCAGAAGACGGTGCGCATCGTGGTCAAGGAGCGCGCGGAAGGGGCGCTCGTCGCCGCCGACGGCCACACGGTGGGCCTGTTGCGCAGCGGCGACGAGATGACCTTCCGCCGGAGCAGTCACTCGGCGAAGCTGGTGCGCCTCGCCGAGCATGACTTCTTCACCGCCCTGCGTCGGAAGCTCCAGTGGGGCGTCCGGACGGAGGGCTCCCAGGACTGGGACTGAAATGGAGGGCTCGCCATCCGGGCTCGCCATTCCCCCCCACCCGACCCTGCCCCCCCTTGGGGGGAAGGGGCTAGCAGAGGCCCGACATCGTGTCGGGCATCCTTACGTTCGAGGTTCGATGATGAACCGGATGGCGGTACGTTCCTCGCCCTGCACCTCGATGTCGAGGAAGGCCGGGATGGCCACCAGGTCGATGCCTCCGGGGGCCACGTATCCGCGGGCGATGCCGATCGCCTTGACGGTCTGGTTGACGGCCCCGGCCCCGATGGCCTGGACCTCGCAGCGTCCCGTCTCGCGGATCATTCCCGCGATCGCCCCTGCGACCGACGCCGGGTTCGATTTGCTAGACACCTTGAGTAGCGTAGGACCGGTTTTGGTTGCGTTCGAGATCACCGACGTTCCCTCCTCAATTGCAGAGCCGGACCCGTCCGGACTCCGTTCATACGGCCGGCGCTCGCGGGCTCGATCCCGCCCGAACCCCGTTGCCACCGCCCGACAGCGGCGAGATCCGCCGCTTGTGAGGGGATTATAAAGTTTTGTGAAGCGGGTGTCATCGGTCGATTGTGCCCAATAAAACCCCGCCATCCCCGTACAATGGATCGGATCCCCTTGCCCAGGAGTACCCGCTGATGTCCGAACCCGTTCTGCTCATCCCCCTCGACGATCGTCCCGTCACCTACCACCTCCCGCGCCAGATCGGCGCCATTGCGGGGGTCGAGGTGCTCTGTCCTCCTTTGGAGCTGATGGGCAACCTCGAGCGCCCGGCGAACGTCGAGGGCCTGCTCGAGTGGCTGACCGAGCATGCTCCCAAGGCCCAGGCCGCCATCGTCTCGGTGGACACGCTCGGCTACGGAGGCCTCATCCCGAGCCGCCAGAGCGAGGCTCCGCTCGCCGTCATCCAGGAGCGCCTCGCTCGCCTGGTGAAGATCAAGGAGGCCAAGCCGAGCCTGCCGCTCTACGGGTTCTCGGTCACCATGCGCCTCTCGGCGGAGGCCGCCGTCGAAGAGGAGAAGCCGTACTGGGCCCAGTACGGCAAGCGCATCTACCAGTACTCCTACCATCAGGATCGCTACGAGCAGCACGGGGACGCCGCGGATCTCCAGGCGGCCCTCGACGCCAAGGGCGAGGTCCCCTTCGAGATCCTCTCCGACTATTTGGAGACGCGCGAGCGCAACCTCACCATCAACCAGATGATGGTGGAGTGGACCCGCCGCAACCTGTTCGACCTGCTCCTCATGACCCAGGACGACACCAGCCGCTACGGGCTGAACGTCAAGGAGCAGCGCAAGCTCGCCGAGCAGGTCCAGGCCGCGGGCCTCGGCAACCGGGTGCTCCTCTATCCCGGCGCGGACGAGGTGGCGAGCGTGCTGGTGGGCCGCCACCTGAACCGCGTGAAGCGCCAGAGCCCGGCCTTCTGCGTGCGCTACTCCACCCCCTACGGCGGGACCGTCACGCCCATGTACGAGGACCGTCCCCTGGAGCGGACGATCGCCAGCCAGATCCAGGCCGTGGGCGGTCGGGTGGTAGGCAGCTTGCAGGAGGCGGACGTCCTGTTGATGGTGAACACCCCCTCGACGGGTCAGGGCGACCTGGCGCTGAGGATCCACCTGGACAAGGTGGACCACCCGCCGCGCGACCTGGCTCCGTTCGCCCGCACCCTGAACGAGAGCCTGATGCCGACGGCCCTGGCGGACGTCGCCTACGCCAACGGCGGGGATCCCGAGCTGTTTAGGGCCTTCAAGGACTACCTGCGGCTGTGCGCGTTCGCCGCGTGGAACACCGCCGGCAACACCCTGGGCACGGTGGTGGCCCAGGCGAGCGCCTGGCTCGACCCGGCCACGCGCGACGAGGCGGCCCAGCGCCAGTACATGCTCGATCGGATCGCGGACGACGTCCTCTACCAGTCCCAGCTGCGCCCCCAACTCCAGGAGGAGCGCGCCCGGGGTCGCTCGATCGAGGATCTGGAGCGCGAGCTGCCCGAGCGGTTGTTGGCCCTCTGGGCGCGCCTGGTCCACCGCGTCCCGGTGGCCGCCGTCGAGGCCCGGTTTCCGTGGCATCGCCTGTTCGAAGTGGGGGTGCACGTGGTCGAGCGCCAGCCGGGCAATGGGGACTTGCAAAGCACCTCTCAAGACCAGGCATTGGAAGCCTCTGATCGCCATCCGGCGGTTTGAGGGAACAGTCTCGAGAGGCGCTTTGAGTGTGATATGATGCAGGTTGAAGGCTAATTGGCTGCCCTCTAGTCCCAAGGAGCGCAAATTGGAGCAAATCATCGCCCAATCTCCGGCGTCGCACGCCGACCTCATGGAGCGCGCCCGCGCGGTGCGCCGCCACATCATCACGAGCACGCGTGACGGCAAGAGCGGTCACCCCGGCACGAGCCTCTCGTGCGCGGATCTGCTCGTGGCCCTCTACTTCGGCCACATGCGCCACGATCCCCAACACCCCCACTGGGCAGGGCGCGATCGCTTCGTGCTCTCCAAGGGCCACGGGGCGCCTGCTCTCTACTCGGTGCTCGCCGAGGCGGGCTACTTCGACCCGGCGGAGCTCTCGACCCTGCGCCGCATCGACAGCCGCCTGCAGGGCCACCCTGACATGCACAAGCTGCCCGGCGTCGAGGCCTCGACGGGGTCTCTGGGCCACGGGCTTGCGATCGCCAACGGCATGGCCCTCTCCCTGCGTCTGGACCAGAGCGACAGCCGGGTCTACGCCCTCTTGGGCGACGGTGAGTGCCAGGAAGGCGAAGTCTGGGAAGCCGCCATGGCGGCGGCTCACTACAAGACGGGCCACCTGACGGCCATCATCGACCGCAACCGTCTGCAGATCGACGGCTCCACCGAGGACGTCATGGCCCTCGGCGACGTGGGCGACAAGTTCCGCTCCTTCGGCTGGAACGTGATCGTCATCGACGGCCACGACATGGCGGCCATCCTGGGCGCCCTCAAGGCCGCCCACGAGACCCCGGCCATCGGCCAGCCCACCTGCATCGTCGCCAACACCACCAAGGGCAAGGGCGTCTCCTTCATGGAGAACGTCGTGAAGTGGCACGGTACCGCGCCGTCGCCGGAAGAGGCCGAGATCGCCCTGAAGGAGCTGATGTAATGGGTGCCCCCGTCGTCAATACCAAGGACAAGATCGCGACCCGCACCGCCTACGGCGAGACCCTCGCCAAGCTGGGGGCCGAGCGGTCGGACATCGTCGTGCTGGACGCGGACCTCGCGTGCTCGACCATGACCCAGTACTTCGCCAAGCAGTTCCCCGAGCGGTTCTTCAACATGGGCATCGCCGAGCAGAACCTCGTCGACACCGCCTGCGGCTTCGCCCTCGCGGGCAAGGTGCCCTTCGCGAGCAGCTTCGCCATGTTCGCCACCGGCAAGGCCTGGGAGATGGTCCGCAACTCGGTCGGCCACATGAACCTCAACGTCAAGATCGCCGCCACCCACGCGGGCATCACCCTCGGCGAGGACGGCGCGACCCACCAGATCCTCGAGGACCTCGCCATCACGCGCGTGATCCCCTACATGACGGTGCTCGTCCCGGCGGACGCCCCCGAAACCGAGGCGATCATCCGGGCGGCCGCCGAGCACAATGGTCCGGTCTACATCCGGCTGGGCCGCCCCGCCGTGCCCGTGCTGCCGCGCGGCGAAAAGGGCGTGGAGTTCAAGATCGGCCGCGCCGAGGTGCTCTGCGAGGGCACGGACGTGGCGATCGTGGCCTGCGGCGTGATGGTCTACCAGGCCATCCTGGCCGCCCAGGAGCTCGAGGCCGAGGGCATCTCCGCCACGGTCGTCAACATGAGCTCCATCAAGCCCCTCGACAAGGAGACCCTGCTGCGCGTCGCCAAGGCGACCGGCGCCGTGGTCACCGCCGAGGAGCACAACGTCATCGGCGGCCTCGGCGGAGCGGTCGCGGAGGTCCTCGGCGAGGAGTACCCGGTGCCCATGGTCCGGGTCGGCCTCCAGGCCGTCTATGGGGAGTCGGGAACGGCCGACGCCCTCATGAAGAAGTACGGTCTCTTGGCCTCGGACGTGGCCCGTGCGGCCAAGTCGGCGATCGCCAAGAAGCGCTAACACCTCGCAAGACCAGGCCCTGCGGGGCCTGGTCTTGCTGACTCCTCACACGTAGAAAGGAACGACGCACAAGACATGGAACGCACCTTTTTGGCCGTCAAGCCCGACGGCGTCCAGCGCGGTCTGGTCGGCGAGATTGTTCGCCGCTTCGAGTCGAAGGGCTTCAAGCTCGTGGGCCTCAAGCTCATGCAGGTGACCAAGGAGCAGGCCGAGACCCACTACGGCGAGCACCAGGGCAAGCCCTTCTTCGCCGGTCTGGTCAACTTCATCACCTCGGGCCCGATCGTCGCCATGGCCTGGGAAGGCAAGAACGTGATCGCCACGGCTCGCGCCATGATGGGGGCCACCAACCCCGCGCAGTCGGCGCCTGGCACCATCCGCGGCGACTTCGCGGTGGACATCGGCCGCAACATCATCCACGGGTCGGATGGCCTCGAGAGCGCCCAGCGCGAGCTCGGCATCTTCTTCAAGCCCGAGGAGCTCGTGTCCTGGAACCGCACCCTCGACGCGCACATCTACGAGTAAGCTCCGAGCAGAGAGCCGCGGCCAAGGCCGCGGCTCTTTTTTCGTGCGACTTGGGTCTTCCGGGGCTCCGGCGGCGATAGGGCTGACGGGCAGACCATCTGAGGCTGCTGGTATTATTTCAAAACGTCCTATTGAAAGATGTGTCATAAAGTTGTAGTGTTACGGAAATATAAGTTTATGCGTTAAGTTATATTTCCTGTCCGCGGTCCATGCCGCTGAACGAAGGCGAGGTCCCATGCTGACCAGCTCCCTCGATCGTCGCTCGCAGCCCCTTCGCACCAGCGCTTCCTCCGACCAGCCCGTGCCCATGCTCCTCGAGACCACGACTTCCGTCCTTCGTGACCAGTTCGAGGCCGACTTCGTCTGGACGTGCCTGCGCCTGCCCGGCGAGCCGAGCGTTCCGCTTTCGAGTGCGGGGCGGCCGCCGGTGGGCTACGCCGACGGCCCCATCACGTGGGAGGGCGATCGCCCGCTTTTCCATCCCGAGCTGGCTCCGGCGGTGGTCGCCCACGGGACGGTCAGCTTTCAGGAGGCGATCTTCGACATCGTGCTCGGGCGTCCTGGCCGCCCCTTCTCACCCGCCGAGGGGACGCGCTTCGAGGCCCTGCGCAAGCGGGCCCAGCGAGCGCTCGACCGCGCCAGCATCCTCCAGTGCGAGCAGGCGCTTCGCTACCAGGAGGGCCTCTTGCGCCGCCGCGAAGCCGCTTTCCGGCGTCTGCATGCCGAGCTGACCGCACGCGAGCGCCTCCTCAAGGAGCTTGCGCACGACCTCATCAACGACCTGACGCCCCTCACCTACGCCGCCGAGGAGCTGGCCGAGCGGCAAGCGGCACCCGATGCCCTGCGCCTCCTGCTCTTGATCGATCGGCAGTGCGTGCGCATGCGGCAGCGCCTGCGCTCCAACCTGGCGCCGAGCATCGTGGCCCTGGTCTCCCACGACTGGCGGTCATGTCTGTCCGACCTGGCCCACGTCTGGCAGGGGGCCTTCGAGCGCGACGGCCAGACCTTCTGCCTGCTGATGCCGGATCGCCCCGTCCAGGTCCTCGCGACCGAGCAGGATCTGCTCACGCTGGCGAGCAACCTTCTCTCCAACGCCCACAAGTACACGCCGCCGGGCGGTCACATCGAGGTGCGCCTCGAGCAGACCGGGGAGTGGGCGGTGCTCGAGGTCTCCGACACGGGGCGGGGCATGGACCCGGCCTTCCTGCAACGCTTGTTCCAAGAGGGGGCGCGGGAAGGGACGGATGTCGAGGGCAGCGGCATCGGCCTCGCCCACGTGGCGACCCTCCTTCAGCGGCTTGGCGGCAGCATCGAGGTGGCGAGCAACCCGCAGGTCGGCTCCACCTTCCGCCTCCATCTCCCGATCGCGCCGGGGAGCCGGGGGTAGGCCCGCGCGAGGGGGGGGCGCGACCCTGCGGCCGCCGGCTACCCCCTTCAGTTGCCGGTGTACTGGCCGCCGATGTCCGGAATGATCGTCACGTCGAAGGAAGCGGTCCCGCCCGTGGACTGCAGCAGCACCCGGCCGCTCTGCGCTCCGACCGGAACGCTCAGCACCAGGCGGTTGCGCTGGGCGGTGGTGGGATGGACGGAGCCTCCGCCCGGAAACGTCAGGAGGTTGCCGTCCGTGGACTCGGAGAAGTGGGAGCCGTAGACGGTGAGGGATCCGCCCACCGGGGCGGCGGACGGCTCCACGTAGGTGACCGTGGGAGCCGCCACGCTGAGCAGGTACGGGATCTCGGTCCCCCCGTCGCTCGACAAGGCGATCTCGCCCATGGGATCCCGGTCGCTCGCCATGACCGTGTCCACGTTGTTGAAGGCCTGTTGGTAAAGCGCCTTGGTGAGACCGGTACCCGTCGGGTTGAAGGTGTCGGGCGTCGCGGGCGTGAGGGTCGGGTCCGCCACTCCGGACTGCACGGTCGAAAGCAGGGTTTGAGGGGGCACGGCGTTGAAGCCCTTGAGGCTGGCCAAGAGCGAAAGGGCCGTGGTCGAGCGGGAGATGACGACGGTGTCCCGGGTGATCGTCTGCCAGACGCCGTCCGCGTACTTGCCGATCGTCCGCAGGCGGACCGCCGCGTTGCCGGCCTGGTTGCTCTTCAGCCCCTTGATCGCCTCCAGGTAGTAGGTCGCCGTGGTGCTCGGTTTCCAGGTATTGAAGCTGAAGACGAACGCGCCGCTGGAGTCGGTCAAGGCGGTACTCACGGACTGGCTGGTGGCTGCGTCGATGATCGACACCGTGGCGTAGGACGCCACCTCTCCGAGCGTCGCTTGCGCGGAACGCTGGGGCCCGAAGTCCACCCTGCCCACCAGGTCCGGCACGCGCTCGGAGGGGAGCGGACCGCACCCCACCAGGGCCAGCATCAGGACGATTCGCGTCGAGTACCGCATGAGCCCTCCTAGTAGGTGTACGGGATGACCACCCGGGTGATCTGCTTGCCCAAGGTCTTGAACATCACCTTGAAGCGGACGTAGCGTCGGGTGAGGGTCGAGAGGTCCGCCACGTCCGGCCCCCAGGTGCTGCCGTCCGCGCTGTCCGAGTAGGTCACCGTGACATCGCTGCCCAGGGCACCCGTGCTCGTGACGGCGGGCGTCTGGTAGATCGGGAAGTTGGTGCCGCTGTTGTAGGCGGGCGAGACCGCGTAGAGCTTGCGCACGTTGACCGTCCAGTTGGACAGGAACGGCGTGTCCGAGGTGGTCGTGGTGAGCGTCGCACGCAGCTTGAGGCCGCTCACGGCGAGGCCCGCGAGGCTCTGCCCGCTCGTGATGTTGCTCAAGAGGACGTTGCCGGCGCTGTCGAGCACGTCGACGGTGCAGGTCGTCCCGGCCGGAACCGTCCGGTTGAACGTCACGGACTCCCAGAGGGCGTCGGACGGCAGCGGGAGGGTGTTCGTGACGGTGCTGCCGCTCGTGGTGGAGGGGGCCAAAGAAACGCTGGTGGCGCCGGCTGCGTAGTTGAACTTGAAGAGCGTGACCGCCCCACCGTTGAACGCGGGGTTCTTGCCGAGGACATAGAGATAGGTGCCATCCGAGCCGATGGTGGGACCGTAGGTGGAATAGCCGGCGTTCGAATACCCGGGCCCGCTGATGGCAAAGGGCAGGGCCACGGCATTGGCCGTGAGCTGGCCGGACTTGACGCGGTCGAGCGCGGTGATGGTGCCCGTCCAGGGGGCCGGAGTGAGCAGGTATTCGTTCATCCCCACGAAGCCGGCCGCCCCGGTGCGCCAGTCGTAGCTGGCGGTGTTGGGGGTCTGCGCCCCCCCATCCCCCAGCCCGTTCGTCCAGGCATGGGGGCCGTAGGAATCGTACGAGCAGTCGTAGTACACGTCGTACCAGTCGTCGTAGCAGGTCTCGCTGATGTGGCCGTTGAGGGCCGCGGTCAGGTAGCCCGCGCCGTTGGCCGCCATGTAGCTCACCGAGGTCGACGCCGCGACCGGGCCAGCCGTGGGCGTGAAGCTCCCCCAGCTTCCGAACTTGAAGAACCGGTTGCCGCTGTAGTCGCCCGCCAGGTAGCAGTTGTTCTGCTGGTCCCAGATGACGGACCGTGCGTTGTTTCCAGGGGCCGCCGAGTCGACGAACGCGCCCGTCGAAAGCGAGTAGCGGCCCACGGAGAGCTGATTGGTGCTGTCGCCCTTGTTGAGGTAGAAGTAGCTGCCGTCGACGCCCAGCTGCCCGTAGGTGGGGCTATAGGCCGGGACGAAGCCCGACACTCCGGTATAGGCGGTGGTGTTCAGCATGACCGAGGTATCGGTCGCGTAGACCCCGTTGTTGGTGTTGCTCCGGAAGTCCGTCTGCGTGAAGGTCGAGACGGGTGCGCTCGGCTTCACCGCCCCGGCGCCCCAGGCGGCGGTGGTGCCCGCTCCGGCACTGCCCGTGAACCCTTCGCTCAGAGAGGCCGTCGCCGTGAAGCTCGTAGGCGAGGGCAGGGAGGCCGCCCCCGCATCCGTGATCACCGTGATCGGTCCCGAGACCCGCGCGAGCAGGTTGGGGCCGGGGACCTTGGCCACGATCTGCTGGGGGGTCCAGCTGACGATGGAGGCCTGTGAGACCAGGCCATTGAACTTGACCACGCTGGTGGGCCCCTGCATGCCGAAGCGCTGGCCGTTCAGCGTGAGGGTGTCGTTCTGCGAGCCGAACGCCGGCGCGAAGCTCGCGAGGGTCGTCATGGAGAGATTGAGGTAGTAGCGGTTGCTGGTGTAGCCCCCCACCTGCACCGAGACCGGTCCGCTGGTGGCCGTGAGCGGGATGGTGACGACCAGGGTGTGGGCGTCGGCATAGGTCGGGGTTGCGCTGACAGTCGAGGCCCCCACGAAGAGGACCGTGTTGTCGGAGGGGACGGGGCTGAAGCCCTCGCCGCTGAGCGTGAGGGTGTCGCCCGGACTGGCCGCGTCGGGCGCGACGGAGGTGAGCCAGAAGGCCCCGCTGCCGCCGCCCGGAGCGGGGGAGGTCACGGTGAAGGGAACGCCCGCGCTCACCTTGGAGCCGGTCGTCACCGTCAGGTTGCCGGTGCTCGCCCCCGGGGGGACGAGGGTGATGAGCTGCTTGGAGGTCGCCAGGTAGACCGAGGCCGTGGCGGTCCCGAAGGTCACGACGTTGTCCCCCGGCAGGGGCGAGAAGCCCGTGCCGTTGATCATCACCACCGTGCCCGCGGAGCCCGAGACGGGCAGGACTCCCGTGATGCTGGGGACCAGCCCGGAGACGGCCGCCACCGGATCGAGATCGCCCGCCAGGTATGCGTGCAGGGAGGCTGCCAGCCGGGTGACGTCCTGGACGCTGTAGCCCTGCGGTGCGCTGAGCAGGCTGGAGCCGTTGACCGTGCCCATGAGGCTCGCGGGCGGAACGCCCGACGAGCCCATGCCGCTGATGAGGGCGAGGGCCGTCGTCAGGGTGTTGAGGGTGATGCCGCCCT
>DATNQJ010000600.1:0-5884 GCA_036704085.1 Stenomitos sp. | reverse complement strand
GGCGTTCTCGATCATCTTGTCGGCCTGCGCGAGCTCGAGGGCGCCCTGCGACCGCAGGGCATCGATCTCCTCGCGGGTCAGCTCGAAGGTCTCGGCCAGCTTGTCGATGCGCTGATCGATGCTGAGACGGTAGAAGCCAGGGATCCGGGAGCTTTTCATAGGGAGCAACGAGCCTTTCTCGGGGCTAGACGAATGAAAGCGGGCGTCCATACGGGACCCGGCACCATTCTACCACTGAAGCAAGCGCCGCATGGCCGCTGCGGCGACCGCGGGTCTAGATCTTGAACACGAAGATGCCGACCAGGAAGACTGCATAGAAGAGGCCCCCGAGCATCAGGGTGAAGGGGGTCACGCCGTCCCGCCGATGGACCTCGGCGTACAGGAGGGCGGCCGAGACGAGGGCCAGCCCGGCGCTGAAGAGCGTGTCGCGCCCGAGCACCCAGGGCGTCATCCAGAGGCCGACCGCCACCGGAATGCAGCTCTGGAAGACCATGGCCCCGGTGATGTTGCCGAGGGCGAGGGTGTCCTTCTTGACCCGCACCCAGAGGACACTGTTGAACTTCTCGGGCAGCTCGGTGGCGATGGGCGTGACCACCAGGGACAGGATGAGCGGGTTGATGTTGAGGGCGCTCGAGAGATGCGCCACCTGGTGCACGAAGAAGTGCGCCCCGACCATGATGCCCACGAGGCTCGCTGCGACCTGGACCAGGACGATCCCGAGGCCGGGGACCTCCTTGCCGCGCGCGAAGTAGAGCGGGCCCATCTCTTCACCGAGCTCGCCGGGCTGCTGGAGGGTCTGGTAGACGTAGAAGCCATAGATCCCGATGAGGACAAAGCCGATGAGGACCTTCACCAGGTGGTTCGGGATGAAGGAGGCCAGCACGACCGAGGCGTAGGTGATGAGGAAGAAGCGCAGGTCCCGCTTCATGACGCCCGCGTCGATGCGGACGTGCTCGTCCCGGCGGCCCTGGCGCACGAAGATGGTGATGGCCGCGCCCGTGACGAAGAGCGCGAGGGTGCTGAGCATGAAGGGGGCGCCCACAATGGCTCCGAGGCCGATCTCGGCGCCGGAGGTCTGGCCGGCGTACCAGGCGCCCACGATGGCGATGATGGGGATGATGGTCTCGGGCAGGGCGGTGCCCACGGCGGCGAGCACGCTGCCGACCGCTCCCTCGGAGAGGTTGAGCTTCTTGCCGAGCCACTCGATCGAGTTGGTGAAGGCTTCGCAAGCCGCGATGATGCCCGCCATGGTGACGAGGATCCAGAAGATGGTGAGCGCGAGATCCATGAAGCCTTCCTTCGACAAAAAAAATCGGGAGCAAGACTCGCCTTGGGGCGGTCGGCCCCATCGGCGAAGGTCTTGCTCCCGAGACAACGCAACATTGCTCGTCGACGGAACCGAGGAGGTGATCCTGGGCTTGGCGATTCCGTCGTCCGGCCGAAGCCGGCGGCTACTCCCCTTCAGAAAAGAGTAGAAACCCTTTCAGGGTAAAGAATCGGCTCCTGAACGTCAAGCTCGAAGGAAGTCGGCTACTTCGCCGCCGGCTTCCCGCTCATCATTTCGTCGATGAACCGCGACGGCACCACGCTCTTCTTCTGACCGAAATTCGACCGCTCGTGGCAGTGGCTGAGCTGCAGGAAGCGGCGCGCCCGGGTGATGGCCACGTAGCAGAGGCGTCGCTCTTCGGCGAGGTTTCCCTCGTCGATGGCCACCTGGTAGGGCAAGGTCCCCTCCTCCAGGCCGACGACGAAGACCGCATCCCACTCCAGGCCCTTGCTGGAGTGGATGGTGAGCAGCTGGACCGCCTCGGTCTTCTTGGCCTTGGGCGGCCGCATCTGCTTGTCGACCGTGTTGAAGAGGTCGTAGATCCCCTTGGGATTCCAGCGGGTCACCTGCTCGTGGAAGGTGGACAAGCAGTCCAGCTTCTGGCGGGCCTGCTCGCCGCGCTTGTTGGTGAGGCTCTCCCGGTACTTGGTGTCGTTCAGGATCTTGAGCACCAGATCCGCCATGGAGCCCTTGAAATGCCGCCACGACTGAACCATCCGGATGCAATGAATCAGGAGGTTGCGCTGCTGCAGGCTCTGCAAGGGCAGGCGGTCGACCAGCAGGGCCGCTGCCCACAGCGAGCCGCCCTGGCGCTCCGCCTCCACCTTGAGGATGGACAGCGCGTCCTTGGACACGCCCATGCGCCGGATCAGGGACTCGAAGGCCACCTCCGTGAGCGGGTGAGGCTTGGGGGCCGCCAGGCGCAGGAAGTTGAGGACGTCCTGGATCTCGGCCTGGTCGTAGAAGCTCTTGGACTTCTTCACAACGAAGGGAATCCCCGCCTCGTTCAGGGCGGTGATGATCGTCATGGACTGGGCGTGCGTGCGATAGAGCAGGGCGATCTCGTCCGGCTTGGTCCCGTCCTCGAGCAGCACCTTGATGGACTCCACGACCTCGTTGGCCTCGGCGAACTGGTCGAGCACCTTGAGGTTGCGGATCTTCTGGCCGTCCTTGGACCGGGCGGCCTTGATCGTCTTGGCGATCTGCTTGGCGTTGAAGCCGATCAGGTTGTTGGCGAGCTTCACGATGCCGGGCGTCGAGCGGTAGTTCGTCTCGAGGAAGATCTGGCGCGCGTTGGCGTAGTCGCGCGTGAAGCTCAGGATGTTGTCGATGTCCGCCGCCCGGAAGCCGTAGATGCCCTGCGCGTCGTCGCCCACCGCGAACAGGTTGTTCTGCGGGGCGGCCAGGAGCCGCAAGAGGGTGTACTGCGCGCGGTTGGTGTCCTGGTACTCGTCGACGAGCACGTGCGTGTACTGGGCCTGGACCTTGCCGCGCACCTCGGCGTCGTTGAGCAGCAGGTCCACCGACAGGCGGATCTGGTCGTCGAAGTCGATGAGGTTCTGCTGCAAGAGGCGCGCCTGGTAGGCCTTGTAGAGCTCGGCCATGCGCATGTCGTTCTCGTCGGCCGAGATGCGCTTCACCTGGCGCGGATCCGCGAGCGTCGCCTTGGCGAGCGAGATGTAGGCGCCGAGATCCTCGTACTTGATGTCCATGGCGTCCTGCTCGCGCAAGAGCACGTCGAACAGGCTGCGCTGCGTGGCTTCGAGCAGGAGGTGCGGCTTGTCCACCGTGAAGCCGAGCCGACGATAGTTGCCCTCGAGGAGCTTGAGACCGAGCGAGTTGAAGGTCGCCACCGTCAGGCGCGAGGCGATGTCCTTGGAGCCGATCTGCTTGGCGACGCGCTGCATCATCTCGGTGGCCGCCTTCTTGGTGAAGGTGACCGCCAAGATCTGCTCGGGACGGACGCCGTTCTCGAGCAAATAGGCCAACCGGCGCGTGAGGACCGTCGTCTTGCCGGATCCCGGCGCGGCAATCACCAGCAGTGGGCCTTCGATCGTGGTCACGGCCGCCTCTTGCTCCGGGTTGAGACCCTGAAGCAGGGGGGAGATCAGCGAAAGCTGCGACATGCGTACCTCTGGAGTTCTAGCGGGGGATCGATCGTAGCAAATCCTCCCACATCGGCCAAGCGCTCCATTGGCAACGAATCCTTAAGCCCCGTTTTGCCCCTCAAGGGCCCGAGAACGGTATGAGGCAGGGCCCCGGTGGGTATGACAGCCGTATGGTCCGCATTTCCGATCTCAATCCCAACGACCCGAGCAAGGTCAAACCCGGCCCGCTCGCCTCGGGCGCTCCGCGCACCGGCGGGGTGAACCCGGCGTTCGCAAAGCAGTACGAGGCCACCTTCGGCGCCCAGGAGAAGCATGACCTCGAAGGCCTCGTCTCCCTGGTCGACAAGCAGGCCGAGATGCTCCTCAAGCATCCGACCCCGGCGCAGGTGGCGGCCTATCGCGACGCGATCCGCCGCTACATGAAAGAGATCAAGGACAAGCTGGGCCGGATGGACAAGCGGACCGATCGCCGGAATCGCACGCTGATCATCCTGAAGGACCTGGACGAGAAGGTCGAGGCCCTCACGGACGCGATTCTCAAGGGCCAAAGCCACGCCATCGACCTGGCGGCCTCGGTCAACGAGATCCGGGGCCTCTTGCTGGACCTGCTGATCTAGAGCAGCCAAAAACCCCTGTTCGTCTCGTTTTACGCCACTCTCCAGCGGTAAGAAAGGCTTAGTGTTGCCACTCTAGCCGGTCTTGCCTGTGTCTAAACCCGTTCGCCAGCTGATCACAGACTTTCTCGACCTCGCGATCCACGATGTGCGATCGCTGGATGCGGCGCTGCGCGAGTCCCTCGCGCCGTTCACCTCCGACGAGGTCAACATCGCGTTGCGGCAGGCCTTCAGCCAGGCCAACCTGCGGCGCGACTGCCCCCGTCGCTCCCTGGCCGTGGGCGTCCTGTCGCGCCTGATGGCCGAACAGGCCCTCTCGCGCGGGGAGCTGTCACGGGCCTGCACCCACTTCGGTCTGGCCATCCGCGAGCTCGGCAGCGCCCTGGAGCCCCCCGATCGCAGCCAGCTCCTGCTGGATCTGGCCTGGGTCTACCACTGTCTCGGCGACTACGCGACCAGCCTGGACTGGTGCACGGAGGCGCAGCGCGCCCTCCAGCGCGAACCCGAGAACGCGCAGGGGGCCCTGGCGCACAGCATGCGGGGCATCAACTTCTACCGCATGGGCAAGCTGGAGGACGCCCTCTGGGAGCACTCCGAGGCCCTCAGCCAGCGGATCGGCCTCAAGGATCGCGGCGGCGAAGCCTCGAGCCTGAACAACCTGGGCAACGTCTACCTCGAACGGGGCGAGTGGGAAGAGGCGGAGCGCTGCTACCGGCAGAGCCTCGCCATCTACTGCGAGCTGAAGCGGCCGGACCGCGAGGCGGCCCTCGAGAATAACCTGGGCAACCTGGCATCCTACCGCGGCGACTTCGTCACCGCCGAGGACCACCATGCCCGGGCGCTTGCCTTGCGCTGCCAGCTGGGCGATCGCTTCTCCTCGGGCGCCTCGCGCTGCGCGCTGGCCAATGCCTGGCTGCGCGCGGGGCGGATCGCCGAGGCGATCGAGGGCTTCCGGCGCGGGCTGCGGCTGCTCGAGGTGTCGGGAGCCGTCGAGCTGAAGGCCGAGGGACTGGTGGGGCTAGCGCAGGCGCTCTTGGTCTCGGGCGACCTCAAGGAAGCGCGGCATCAGCTGGCGCTCGGCATCGAGGAGGCCCGCCGCACCCGCAACACCCTGCAACTCGGGGCCTCCCACGTGCTCCTGTCGAGCATGGAGCGGCTCGAGGGGGACGCCGAACGCGCCGCCCGGGCCCTCAAGACGGCCTTCAAGTATCTAACCGCCTGCGGCTCGCGGTTCGGGCTCGCCAAGGCGCACCTGGAAGAGGCGCACGTGGCGGCGCTGCGGCGTGATCGCGAGCAGGCGCGCCAGAGCCTGACGTTCGCACGCGAGACCTTCGAGGAGCTGGGAGCGCGTCCGGAGCTCGTGGAGGCCCAGGCCCTGGAGGCCCGGCTTTCGCCGAAGGGAGCGCGGACCGACGAGCACCTGGCAGGGGGCGGACGATGAGGCGCCAGCTACTCGCCTGGAGCTGCGTGGCCCTGATGGTCGGCTGCGCCCAGGCTCAACCGAGCACGGTTCCCGGCGCGGGCGCGCCGGTGCTCTCCGGGCGGGTCGGCCTTCCCGCCTCCTTCACCAACGGGATCCCGTTCACGACCAGCACGCCCTTCACCAACAGCACTCCCGCCCCCATGACGACCCTGGCCGCGCAGGCCGCCACGCTGGCTCCGTCTCAGGCGCTGCAGGTCATCGATCCGACCAGCGGCAAGGTCGTCCTCGAGTGCCAGACGACGCCGGAAGGTCGCTTCTCGGTGACTCTACCCCCGGACCTCAAGACGGCGATCCTGCAGGTCGTGGTCCGGGACACCAAGGGGCAGATCTACGGGCTCGTCGCCATGGCCAC
>DATNQJ010000599.1:0-7589 GCA_036704085.1 Stenomitos sp. | reverse complement strand
GGCCGCGCCACGGGCCTCGACCGTGCCCGACAACTCACTGCCCAGGACAATCGGGAGCGTGGGCCGGTAGAGGGCCTTCAACCCGCCCTCACGGAACTTGTAATCGACCGGGTTGAGGCCTGCGGCATGGACTCGGATCAAGAGGTCGTTGGCCTGGGGCTTGGGGACAGGAACGTCCTGCAAGTGGGCGGCTTCGTGGCCCCCGTAGCGGGACATGACGTACGCGCGCATCTCGGTCCTCCGGAGGCGATCGCCGGGGAGAACGCAGCTCCGAGAGCGACCGCCTGAAACGGGTGTCATGACCATTCTACTGCCTCCCGACCGAGCGAGAGGACGAGGAACGGCTGTGCGGGGCTCGGAACGCGGAGCGGGTGCCGGGCTCGGGTTGTGAACGATCGCCACGATTCTTCTGTCGCTGGCGCATACCGCTCTCCGAGCACGCGGATTAGCCTGGGGGCAGGAGGACGACATGAAGGCGGAGACCGCTTCGACCTCGACCAAGCCCCGGCTGCGGGGGGCCTCCCACCAGGCGGCCTTCTATGCCGCCCTGGGAGCCGGCCCCATGCTGGTGGCGAGCACGCCGACCCCTCAGGCCGCGTGGACGACGGCGGTCTACGTGGTGTGCCTCGCAGCCCTGTTCGGCATCAGCGCCCTCTACCACCGTCCTGACTGGCCGCCCGCCATGCGCCAGCGCATGCGGCGCCTGGACCACTCGGCCATCTTCCTGATGATCGCGGGCAGCTATACGCCCATGCTCATCTTCGGGCTGGGCCTGGAGAGCGGGCTTTCCCTTTTGCGCTGGATCTGGCTCGGGGCCTTGGCCGGGATCGGCAAGACCCTGCTCTGGGTCCGGGCTCCGAAGGTCCTGAACGCCGCCCTCTACCTGGGCTTTGGCTGGATCGCCTTTGCCTATCTGCCTGCCATCGGGGCCCGGGGCGGCCCCGGGGTCCTCTGCCTCCTGGCGGCGGGCGGGGTGATCTACAGCCTGGGCGCCGTGGTCTACGCCCTCCGGTGGCCGGATCCGGATCCCCGGACCTTCGGCTACCACGAGATCTTCCATGCTTGCGTCATCCTGGCGGCTTTCTGCCACTTCCTCGCCATCCTGCGGCTCAGTCGCCTCGTGCCCTGAGCCGAGGCCCGCGATCTCCCGAGAATGAGGGCTTGATCGGTATATAGCGCATGTGTTATATAACAGAGCAGTTAAGGAGGCTCTGTGGACGTCTTCACCGCCCTGGCGGATCCGACGCGTCGGCACGTCCTCGACCTGCTCCTGATCCGCGATCGCGCGGCCGGCGAGCTGGTGGAGGCCTTTCCGACCCTCAGCCAGCCCGCCATCTCTCGGCACCTGCGGGTGCTGCGCGAGGCGGGCCTCATCCAGGCGCGCGTGGATGCCCAACGGCGTATCTACTCGCTGAGGCCCGAGGCGTTCCAGGAGCTGAACGCCTGGGTGGCGCGCTATCAATCCTTCTGGACCCGGAGCCTGGACGCCCTGGGGGCCCACCTCGATGCCCAATCCCGCAACGGGACACGACGACAGGAGAATCAACCGTGACTCAGCCTCAGCAGCAGAGCCTGCCGACCCCGGCCGGCGAGGTCGCCTTCGACGGCGATCACGCCACCTTGCGCTTCGTGCGGACCTATCCGCATCCCCCGGAGGCGGTCTGGGCCGCTTTGACCGAGCCCGAGCAGCTCGCCGCCTGGTACATGACCCAGGCCGTCATCGACGGTCGGGAGGGCGGCTCGGTCCAGATGACGAGTGGTCCGGCGCGCTTCGAGTGGACGGGCCGGATCCTCACCTGGGAGCCCTACCGCCTCTACGAGTACGAGTGGAACATCGCGCCGCGTACCGAGCTGCCGAACGGTGAGCAGTCGGTCGTCCGCTGGGAGCTCGAGCCGGTCGCCGAGGGCACCAAGCTGACGCTCACGCACCGCCACCTGACCAAGGGCACGGCCATGGGCTTCGCGCCCGGCACCCACGCCTTCATGGATCGCCTGGGCGATCAGCTCGGCCAGCAGCCCCTGACGAACTGGATGCAGCGGTACGACGAGGTCAAGCACGCGTACCCGGCCTGGCAGCCCAACTTCTAACCCTTCCCATGAACACGCGGCCCCTTGGAGCACCAAGGGGCCGCGCTCGTGCTGGGGGGCTTACGCGTTGGCGTGCAGGCCGATGACGTTGCCGTCCTGATCGAGGATCTCGGCCCACCAGCCCCAGGGCTGCTTCTGGGGCTCTTCCTTGAACGCGACGCCGCGGCGCTTGAGCTCGGCGCAGGTGGCCTCGAAGTCATTGACCTCGAAGGTGCAGGCGATGTGGTGACCGATCCGATCGGGCTCATAGGCCGGGGTGCCCTCGCCGATCAGGGTGAGGCGGGTCTGGGCGCCCGGGGGCGTCACTTCGACCCAGCGGGCCCCCGGTCCCATGGGGGCATCGGTCGTCTTCTCGAAGCCGAGCTTGTGGGTGTAGAAGTCGATGGCGGCATCCTGGTTCCGGACGTTGATCGAGACGATCCCCACGTGCGAGATGCCGGTACGGGTGGTGGTGTCGGACACTTGAAACTCCTTGAGGGAAAGCGAAGCAGGCAGGCTCTAGTATACCCTCGCTCGCCCTCTCCTCACGTCCTCCTGGGGCGCTAGTACAGGGGCAGGTGGCCCGTGATGGGGTCGAGCTCTTCGGGGTAGGCCGGTCCGATGCCGAGTGCTGTCTTGGTCGGAACCCCGTGGAACTCGGTGTGCCCCGCATCGGTGATGAGGGCGACGGGCAGTCCCGCCGCTGCGGCCTGCTCCGCGAGGGCCACGAGCTCCTCTTCGGTCTCGACGTAGACGCAGATCTTGGCGATGGGACCCGCGACCCACTCCTGGTAGGCTCGGGTGTTCATCTCGGCGGCCCGCTGGGTGGCGAGCTGGGAGGCGTGCGCCCCCTGGGCGATTTCTTTGCCCCGGCGGAGCTTGACCCCGCTCGGGTACTTCCGGCGCATGACGATGATTTGCTTGGCTTTCAAACGGGGCCCCTTGATGAGCATGGCGCGGCCGGAGGCCGCGGGTGTCGACGGTAGGGGGATCTTACCTCCCACGCCGGGCCGTGGTGAAGGGCCTTGGGCCCTTGGGGTATGCTAGGGACGGCGAGAGCCGATACCTTCAAGGGGGAGCACCGTGACACCGATTCTGAACCTATCGGCCTATCGCTTCGTGGCGATCGCCGACCCGCACGCCTTGAAGGAGGCGGTCTACGCCGAGGCGGCCGCGCGCTCCCTGAAGGGGACCGTCTTGCTCGCCGAGGAAGGCATCAACCTGTTCCTGGCCGGGGAGCCCGCGGCCGTCCGGGACTGGGTGAGCTGGCTACACGCGGATCCGCGCTTCGCCCCCATGGAGCCCAAGGAGAGCTGGAGCGCGACGGTTCCCTTCCGCCGCCTCAAGGTCAAGGTGAAGCGGGAAATCATCCGCATGAACCACCCCACGATTCGTCCGGAGGACGGGCGCGCTCCGAGCGTGCCTCCGGAGACCCTGGCGCGCTGGCTTCAGGCGGGCCACGATGATGCGGGGCGGGAGGTAGTGACGCTCGATACCCGGAATGCCTTCGAGGTCGACCATGGAGCCTTCGAGGGGGCCATCGACTGGCGCCTCGACAAGTTCAGCGATTTTCCCGCGGCCTTGGAGGCCCACCGCCATGAGCTGGAGGGCAAGACGGTCGTCAGCTACTGCACCGGCGGCATCCGCTGCGAGAAGGCGGCCCTCTACATGCGGCGCCTCGGCCTGGAGTCCGTCTACCAGCTCGAGGGCGGCATCCTCAAGTACTTCGAGGAGACGGCCTCACCGGGCTGGAAGGGCGACTGCTTCGTCTTCGACGAGCGCGAGGCCCTGACCACCGGACTGGATCCGCGTGACGGGCAGGACGGACTTTCCTCGACGCCCTGAACCCGCTACCATGACCATGGTCGCGTCGGGCGATCGCACGGAGCCGAAAGGGGATCCCATGGCCACACCGCTATCAGTCGAAGAAGCAGCCAAGGCCTTGATCAAGACGATCTTTCGGATGTGCGGAGAGTCGCGCAAGTACCAGCAGGACGTCTCCGAGGTGGCGCGCCGGGTGCAACTGGACTACACCGCCGTCAAGAAGCTCATCTCCTGGCTCGAGCAGCAGGGCTTCGTCGAGACCTTCACCTTCGGTCAGAAGGTCGGGCTGACGGACGCCGGGCTCGTCCTGGCCCAGCGCCTGATCCACTAGGGCACCCTAGGCCTCGAGCCTCGCCGCCAGCGCGTGCAACAGCGTATCCCACCCTTCGGCCGTGCGGCTGGCGAAGTGGGCCCAGTCCGGATGCAGTTCATGGGTCAGCGTCAGCAGGGTGCCCGACTCCTCCGGGGCGAAGTCGAGCAACACGCGGCTGCTGTCCCCGTTCCGGATCCCCCAGGTGAACCCGAGTCGGGCCGGCCGCTCGATCTCGAGGTACTCCCCGACGTGATCGAACTCCTCGCCGTTGCGCCGCACGACGAACGAGAAGGCGCCCCCCACCCGGGCGTCGAGCGCGATGCTCACCACCTCTTCCGGGCGCAGGTGCGGCCCGAACATCCATTGCCCGATGAGCTCGGGCGTGAGCCACGCCTCGAAGGCCGCCTCCGGGACGACCGGGAGGGGGCGGGAAACGGTCACGAACACGGGGGCCTCGCTCAAGCGGAGATCTCCTTTCGGGTGGCCTCGAGCCACGTCAGCAACTCGGCGTCGAACAGCGCGCTTTCCTCCAGCTGGGGTGTATGGCCACTCTTCTCGAACACCCGCATGGTCAGCTGCCGGAAGGCAGGACGATACGGATCCCAGGCCGGGAAGGGCGTCACCAGGTAATCGAACCGGCCCATGGCCAAGAACACGGGAATATCCAGGCTTTCGAGGCCCTGGCGGACGTCCAGGTCGCGGAACACCTCGCCCCAGACGTAGTCGAACATGGTCATGGTGACGTGGACGCCCTCCCAGAGGGCCGTCGCGTCGAAGGCATGGTCGTACCAACTGCGCGCGCCCAGGCGGAGGCAAAAGGTGATGAAGCGCCGTTCCGGCGCGCTTTCGAGCTCGGCCGGCAGCAAGGCGAGATCCGCCTCGAGCTGGGCCTTCCGCTCGGGGCAGACGGCTTCTTGCCAATACTCCTCGGTCATCTTGGCATGCTCGGCACTGTGGCTCGGCCCCGTGCCAATCATGACCACATGCGACACGTGCTGCGGGTACCGCTTGGCGTATTCGAGCGCCATGTACCCGTGTCCCGAGTGGCCGATGACCACCACGTCCTCCAGCCCCAGGTGCTGGCGGACCCGCTCGAGGTCGTCCAGGAGCACGTCGAGCTCGAAGTCGCACCGGGAGACCTCCGCCGGGGGGGCGACGAACCCGCGGTGATCGACGAAGACGAGCTGTAACTGCCGGCGCAGCTCCGCCGAGAACGTCCGCGGGTAGTAGACCGAGCTACCGATCACCAGCGCCGGTCGGCCGCTGCCCTCGATGACGTAGCCGAGCTCGAAGGGGCCGGATCGTACGGTGCCGCGCTGGGTCGGGTAGGGGACGTTCGGGTGCAGGGTCATGGGGGGCCTCACGACGATGGGACGGGGCTGGTGTCCCCTTGCCACTCTAGGAAGGACCCGGGACGGCTGTCAACAGGGGCGGCCGGTCCTTGGTCATTTGATATGACTACAGTTTTTTCGTTTTGAATTAAGCTGGGGCCATGCGGGATCGTCGGGGCCCAGGCCATCCTTCCACCTCCCTCCCCATGGTGGCCATGCTGCTGGTGGGCCTGCTTCTCCTGTTCTACCCCTGGCTCGCTCCGGGCTTGCAGGGCCGGGTTGTCAAGGGCGTACCACTGTTGCTGCTCTACTTCTTCGCGGTCTGGGGCTGGCTCATCGCGCTGGTCACCATCCGCTCCCGGGAGGGGTAGATGTCGCTCCCCTTGCTGTTCGGTGCAGCCCTCTCCTTCCTGCTGCTGCTGGCCGCCCTGGCCTTCGTGGCGGACCGGCACAGGGACAGGCTCGGTGTCTGGCTCGATCATCCCCTCACCTACGTGCTCTCCCTGACCATCTACTTCACCGCCTGGAGCTACTTCGGAACCGGAGCCGCCTTCCGGGAATCCGGCATCACCTACCTCTCGACCGACATGGGGTGGAGCTTCACCTTTCTCTTCGGTTGGCCGCTCCTCCTGAAGGCCATCCGCTTCGTGAAGGGGCACCGGGTCACCACCTTGCCGGGGGCACTCTCGATCCGGTACGGGAGCTCCCCCCTGCTCACTGGCCTGGTGGTCGGGGTCCTGGTCGTCTCCATGCTGCCGTACGTCGCGCTGCAATTTCAGGCGATCGCCTTTGCCATGCGGACGCTGTCGCTCGATGGGCGAGGGACGGCGATCGGAGGCATGGTCCTGGTCTGGGCGCTCATCACGGTGCTGTTCGGCATCCTGTTTGGCGCCAGGCAGCCGGATCCGACCCTGCGTCATCCAGGGATCGTCGCCGCCATGGCCGTCAGCGGGCTGGTCAAGCTCGCGGCGGTCGCGATCGTCGCCGGGCTCGCGCTCGGGCGCTTCCCGCATCTGGTGGCCATGGTCGGTCCGGCGGGCTGGCCCGACATGCGCCTCGGCACCACCCCGGCCAACTCGTACTTCACATGGCTGCTCAATTTCCTCTCCAGCATGGTCGGCATCCTCCTGCTGCCCCATGTCTTCCACCTGGCCATGGTCGAGGGCGGCAGCGATCGCCAGGTCCGGGTCGCCAGGTGGGCCATGCCCCTGTACGGCTGGCTTACCGAGGTCTGCTTGATCCCGATTGCCCTTGCGGGCGTGGCCCTGGGCCTCGTGGGGCCCCGCTTCCAGGAAGCCATCCTGCTCGTCCCGACTACCCCGGCGCTCCAGCTTCTGGCCCTCATCGGCGGCGTCGCGGCCGCGACCGGGATGGCGGTCGTGACGATCCTCGCCCTGGCGAACATGCTGCTCATCGACGTTCTGCTCCCGCTGTGGCCGGGGACCCTCACCCGGGTGGGGCCCTTCCTCCTGCCCCTCCGGTGGGGCCTGATGCTGCTCATCGCCCTTTCGAGCTTCGGCCTCTGGCACCTGGTCCGGGCCCCGTTTCTCTTCCGCATCGGCCTCTTGTCCTTCGTGGCCATCGCCCAGCTGGCGCCGGCCTTTTTCCTGGGACTCGCCTGGCCACGCCTGCAGCTCAGGGCCGTGGTCTGGGGGCTCGCCCTCTCGCTCGTGGCCTGGCTCTACACGGCCTTGCTACCGAGCCTGGCGGCGGTCTCACCGCTCTTGCGGGCGTGGGTGAACCAGGGGCCGGCCGGGATTGCATGGCTTAGGCCCCATGCCCTGCTCGGCATCGAGGGCCTCCCCGATTCGGTGCATGCCCTCCTCTGGTGTTCGCTCTTGAACATGGGCGCGTTGCTGTTCATCACCCTCCGTCAGCCGATCTCGCCGGATGCGGAACAGTGGACCCGTCAGTTGCTGGCAGGCCTGACGCCGATCCGGACGGTGCGCCCCCTCCAGGGACCCGTCTCCCTGTCCAACCTGGAGGAGTTCCTCGCCCCGTATCTCGGTCCGGAGCGGGCGCGGGACGAAGCGGAGCGGATCCGGCGCGAGGAA
>DATNQJ010000598.1:0-8170 GCA_036704085.1 Stenomitos sp. | reverse complement strand
CCCGCCCCACCGGGGGGCGGGAACATCCTCCTATGGTGGGAAATGTAACAGCCAAGGCTCTGACAGTACATGATCTTCGGATTCAAGCTAAATATGCTTAGGGCCCTTCCCCGCGGGAGGGGCGCTTGAAGGCCCCGAACTTCGACAGGAACCCCGGAGCCAAGTCCTGGGCCTTCTTGAGCAAGTCGACGCCCCGATCCAGGAGGGGCTCGAGGGCGGCCAGCTGGGGCGTTTCCTTGACCACCTTGGAGAGGCGATCGATGGCGGCATCCGCCGCAGGCTCGGCAGGCGCCGCCGGCGGGGTCAACGGCTGGGTCAGGGAGGGCTTCCGCATCGGCGGGAACATCTGGCCGAGGATCGGACGTCCCGCGAAGATCACCGAGAAGTTGTACAGCGGATACAAGCTGCCGCGGAACTTGTTGAGGCTGAACCCCTCGACGAGCCCCACCTCGAGCCGGGCGGCCACGAACTGGGCGTGGGCCGCCTTGGCCTCCTCCAGGGCCTCCTCGGCCACGGTGAACTGACGAACCAAGATCTGCGCCTTGCGCAGCAGCTCCGCCTCCTCGATGAACTGGACGGCCACCTCCAGGGCGTAGGCCTGCTCAGCCTCGGTGTGGCCCGCGAAGACGGCGCGCATCTCGTCCTCGGACTTGCCGATCGCAGCGATCGCCCGCTCCACGACCCGCACCCGGGGACGCATGGTCGAGACGAGCCTCTCTCCATGGGCGATCTCGGCCTCGAGGACGTGCCGGCGCAGGATCTGCTCAGCCGGTGGGAGCCCGGAGGTGGCCTTGAAGCCATCCAATGGAGAGGTCCCCCGCGCACGCTCCGGCTGAAAAGAATGCGTCATCTGAACCTCCGAACAGGAGCCGGCTTGCCTCGGGTCTTGTACCCGGAACGAGGGGTTGCCACCCCGCCCTTAGAGGGCCTCCGCGGGCTGCGCGCCGAAGACGGCCAAGGCCAGCGGGATCTTCCCGAGCGGCGCGCTCACCTGGACGCCCTGCACCAAGGGGCGAACCCGCTCGAGCATCTCGCGGGCGATCCGCACCCCCTCGAGGGCCGCCTCGCCCCGCGCATCGGCCGCCTGCATTCGCTCGAGCACCGAGGGCGGGATGATGACGCCCGGGACCTCGTTGCTCATGAACTCGGCGTTGCGGTAGCTCGCGAGCGGCCAGATGCCCGCAATGACCGGGATCCGGAAGCCCTCGATCCGCTCCAGGAAGGTCATCAGCTGCTCGGCATCGAACACCGGCTGGGTGATGGCGAACTGGGCGCCCGCCTCCACCTTCCAGGCAAAGCGCCGGATCTCGTGCTCGAGGTCCATGGCAGCCGGGTTCACGCCCACGCCGTAGCAGAAGGCCGTCGGCATGCCGATGGGGTTGCCCCCCAGGTCCAGCCCGTGGTTCAGGCGGTTGACCATGTTGGAGAGGCCGATCGAGTCGATGTCGAAGACGGCCGTGGCCTGTGGATAGGGGCCCATCTTGGGGGGATCGCCCGTCACCAACAGGAGGTTGCGCAGGCCGAGGGCCGCCGCTCCCAGGAGGTCGGACTGCATGCCGAGCAGGTTGCGATCGCGGCACGTGTAGTGGACGACCGCCTCGATCCCCTCGCGCTCGATGAGCTGCGCGGTGGCCATGGCCCCCATGCGGCTCTGGGCCCGGGGACCGTCCGGCACGTTGATGGCGTCCACCCCCGCGTCCCGGATCGCGCGCACGCCCTCGAGCATGGCGGTCGGGTCGCAGCCCTTGGGGGGCACGATCTCGACGGAGGTGACGAACTCGCCCCGGGCAATCTTGGCGCCGAAGCGCGATCGCTCGGCGAGGGCCACCGGCTCGACGGCCGAGGCCTCCGAGCCCTGCACCGCGATGCTCGAGCCCTCGCGGCGGGGCGACAGCGCCCGGGCGGCGTCGGCCATCTGGCGGATGTGCTCGGGGGTGGTGCCGCAGCAGCCGCCGATGAACTTCACGCCCGCCTGGATGAGGCGCTTGGCGTACTTGGCCATGTAGTCGGGGCTCGACATGTACATCTTGCGGCCGTTGAGCTCGCGGGGCATGCCGGCGTTCGGCAGCGCCGAGAGCTTCTTGTCGGTGGCCTGGGCCATCCGCTCGATGGCCTCGAGGATGGTCGCCGGGCCCACCGAGCAGTTGAGCCCGATGACGTCGGCGCCCCAGCGGTCGAGCATGCGCGCGGCATCCGCCGGGTCGGTCCCGTAGCTCGTCTTCCCGTCGTCCTGGATGGTCATCTGGGCGACGATGGGCAGGTCGGTCTGCGATCGCACGGCCCGGATGGCCTGCTGGATCTCGCGCAGGTCCGAGAACGTCTCGAGCACGAAGAGGTCCACGCCCCCCTCCACCAGGCCGGCGACGGCCTCGGCGAAGTAGGCTTCGGCCTCCTCCTCGGAGGTCGGGCCGTAGGGCTCAAGGCGAATGCCCAAGGGCCCGACAGCGCCCGCGACGTAGGACTCGTCCCCCGCGGCCTGGCGTGCGATCTCGGCCGCACGGCGGTTGATGAGCCGGACCTGGTCTCCGATGCCGTAGCCGTCCAGGTGCGGACGGGTGGCCCCGAAGGTGTTGGTCTCGATGATCTCGGCGCCCGCCTTGAGGTACTCGCGATGGACCTCGCGGACCAGCTCGGGCTCCTTGAGGTTCAGCTCGTCGTAGCAGCGGTTGATGAACACGCCCTTGGAGTAGAGCATCGTGCCCATGGCCCCGTCGAAGACGGCGACCCGGTCCTCTTCGAGCAGCTTTCGGAAATCGCGGCCCATGGCTACACCGTCTCCTTGGCCAGGCGCGGGTGGGGGCTCACGCGCTCGCCCATGGCCTGGCGAATGGCGTAGTACTTCGCCTCCGGGTGGTGGACGAGCACCGCCACCGTCGACTGCTCGGGCACCAGCTGGCAGGACTCCGTGAGGGTCATGCCGATGGTCTCGGTGATGGGCAACAGCCCGAAGAGCTTCTGGTGGTCGTCGAGGTCGGGGATGGCGGGATAGCCCCAGCTGTAGCGCTTGCCCTGGCCGGGCCCGAGGGCCAGCTCCTGGCGGATGTGGCGGTGCGCGACCTCCGCGAGCGCCTCGGCCGCCTCGACCGAGAGCCCGTGGATGTAGTAGGCCTCCGAGTAGTCGCCCGAGGCCTGCAGGCGCTCGTTGAGCTCGGTGGAGCCGGGGCCCATGGTGACGGCCTGGAAGGCCACCACGTCCATGCGTCCGGAGTCGGTCGCGGCGAAGTAGTCCGCGAGGCACAGGTGCTCGCCCTCGGCCTGGCGCGGGAACTCGAAGGTCGCCTTCACCACGGAGCTCTCGGGCGATTCGTACACCAGGAGGCGGTTGCCTTCCGACTGGCAGGGATAGTAGCCGTAAACCACCCGGGGCGTGAGGAAGCCCTCCTGCTTGGCCCGGGCCTTGAGGGCCTCGAGGCGGGGGTGGAACTCGGTGGCGAGCAGCTTCTCCCACTCGGCGCCGTTGGTCGCGCGCGCCCCCCAGGAGAGCCGGAAGAGGCTCTTGAGGTCCAGGCAGTCGAAGACCCGGTCGAGCGGGATCTGCTCGATGACCTTGTGGCCCCAGAAGGGCGCCTCGGGGATGGGCACGTCCGTCCGGACGGCCGAGCGAATCACCGGGCCCGTCGCGGCGACCGGAGCCGCCTTGGGCTTGGCCGCAGCCGCCAGGGCGTCGGCGTGGATCTGGGCGATGAAGGCGCCCCGGGCCTCGGGGTTGGTGAGCTGGTCGACGATGGAGAGGCCCTCGAAGGCGTCATTGGCATAGAAGACGCCCGCCTCGTAGGGCATGCCGTCGTCCGTGAGGTCGATGCGGCGCCCGAAGCTGCGGTTGATGGCCGCCCCGCCCACGATCACGGGGATCTTGAGGCCGCGCTTGTGGAGCTCGTTGACGCACGAGGGCATCTGCTTGGAGGTCGAGACCAAAAGAGCCGAGAGGCCGATGGCGTCCGCCTCCACCTCCAGGGCCTTCTCGATGATGGTGTTGACGGGCACCTGCTTGCCCAGGTCGTAGACCGTGTAGCCGTTGTTGGTGAGGATGGTATTGACGAGATTCTTGCCGATGTCGTGCACGTCGCCGTACACGGTCGCGAGCACCACCTTGCCCTTGGTGTAGCCTTCCTTCTTCTCGAGGAACTGCTCCAGATGCGCGACGGCCTTCTTCATGACCTCGGCGGACTGCAGGACGAAGGGCAGGATGAGCTCCCCGCGGCCGAACTTGTCGCCAACGTCCTTCATGGCAGGCAAGAGGACCGTGTTGAGGACCGTGACCGGGTCCTTGGCCTTAAGGACCTCGTCGATCCGGGCCTCGATGCCGTCCTTCTTGCGGTGCAGGATCTGGTAGTGGATCCGCTCCTCGGCCGTCATGCCCTCGGTCGGGTCCTCGGCAGGACCGCTCGCGGCCGTGGCCCGGTTCTCCTCGTAGTAGGTGATGAAGCGCTGCAGGGCCTCCGGAGTGCGGTTGTGCACCAGGTCCTCGGCGAGCTCCCGCTGCTCGGCGGGGATCTCGGCCAGGGGCGTGATGTGAGCCGGGTTCACGATGGCCAGGTCCAGGCCCGCCTGGACGCAGTGGTGCAGGAAGACCGAGTTGAGGACGCCGCGGGCATGGGGCGCCAGGCCGAAGCTGACGTTCGAGACGCCGAGCACGGTGAGCACGCCGGGCAGGGCCTCCTTGATGAGGCGGATGCCCTCGATGGTCTCCTTGGCCGAGTCCCGGAACTCCTCGTCGCCCGTGCTGAGGGTGAAGGTGAGGTCGTCGAAGATGAGCGATTCAGGCGCGAGGCCGTACTCGCCCACCACGATGTCGTGGATGCGCCTGGCCACCTCGAGCTTGCGCTCGGCGGTCTTGGCCATGCCCGCCTCGTCGATGGTGAGCGCCACCACCGCCGCCCCGTGCTCGAGGACGTGCGGCAGCACCGCGTCGATGCGCGCGCGGCCGTTCTCGAGGTGGACCGAGTTGACGATGGCGCGGCCCGGATAGGTCCTGAGCGCCTCCAGGAGGACCGCAGGCTCGGTCGAGTCGAACATGAGGGGCGCCTCGACGCCCGCGGCGAGCTTCTTGACCACCTTGCGCATCTGGTCGGCCTCGTCCGCGCGCTCGGTCAAGGCGACGCAGACATCGAGCACGTGGGCGCCGCCCTCGACCTGCTCGCGGGCGACCTCCTGGACCCCGTCGTAGTCCTCGGCCAAGAGGAACTGCTTGAGCTTGCGGCTGCCCTGCGCGTTGACGCGCTCGCCGACGATCAGGGGCTTCGGGTCCTGGTGCAGGCTCGTCGAGCGGATGGCGCTCGCCACGTACGGCTCGCGCGAGGGCACGCGCGGGGCGGGTTTCAGGTCCCGCACCGCCTCCGCGACGGCCGCGAGGTGGGAGGGCGTGGTGCCGCAGCAGCCGCCCACGATGTTGACGCCGTACTGGGTGACGAACTCGCGCAGGGCCGCGGCCATGGGCGCGGGCTCGAGGGGATAGACGGCCTTGCCATCGATGTTGAGGGGCAGGCCCGCGTTCGGGATGATGGCGACGGGCTTGGTGGCTCGCTCGGCGAAGACCTGCACGGGGCCGCGCATGTGCTCGGGGCCCGTCGAGCAGTTGAGGCCGATGACGTCCACGGGCAGGGCCTCGAGGATGGCGATCGCCGCCCCCACGTCCGTGCCGAGCAGCATGCGGCCGCTGGTGTCGAGCGTGACTTGAACTTGAAGGGGCACCCGGTGGCCGGACTTCTTGAAGTAGCGGTTGATGCCCGCGATGGCGGCCTTCACCTCCAGGATGTCCTGCGAGGTCTCGACCAACAGCACGTCACAGCCGCCCTCGACCAGGGGTGCTGCCTGCTCCTCGAAGATGGCGGCCAGCTCCTCGAAGCCGATGGCACCGAGGGTCGGATCGTCGGAACTGGGCAGGAAGCCGGTGGGTCCGATGGAGCCTGCGACGAAGCGGGGCTTTTCCGGGGTGCTGTAGCGATCGGCCACCTGGCGGGCCAGCTTGGCCGCCTCGAAGTTCTGCTCGTAGGTGAGGTGGCCGAGGCCGTACTCTTCGAGCTTGGGCCGGTTGCCGCCGAAGGTGTCCGTTTCGAGGACGTCGCAGCCGACCTCCAAGTAGCTCGCGTGCACGGCCTCGATCACCTCGGGCTTCACGAGCACCAGGTACTCGTTGCAGCCCTCCGTCGATTTCGAGCCGCCGGCGCTTCCACCGTAATCCTCGGCGGTCAGGTAGAAGTTCTGGATCGAGGTGCCCATGGCCCCGTCGTAGACGAGGACACGACGCTGTAGCTCTTCGAGATATCGGCTCATGAAACTCCTCGATTGCACAAAAAAAGACCCGCTCCTGGACATCAAGAGAGGGCCGTGCCGTCGCTTATCTCCCAGGGTTCCCCCTGCAGGATTTGGCACCTTCTTGGTCTCCCAAGGGTTGCCGGGCATCATCGGGCCAGTCCCTCCGCCATCTCTTGATAAGGCTCCTTATGCGCCGCAGGCCATCCATTCCATTCTTTCAGGCGCGAAGCGCGATAAGGCTATTCAGTTTTTGAAATCGTCCTAGGGAGGATAGCAGATGCGACGCGGGCCAGTCAAACCTCAAAAGGCGTGAAGCCGGCACTTGCCGGGCACCGTCCCCCGAGCGATCGGGCAGATCCGTGCTGCCCGATCTAGGGCAACTGGCGATGGGCGTAGGCCTGGGCGTAGCGGACCCGCCGGCGATAGGCCGCGCGCTGCTCGGCGAAGTCCTCCGGCAGGTTTTCGAAGAGCTCCCCGCGCGCATAGCAGAGGGCAATCCCGTAGAACAGCGCCGCCATCTCCCGGTGCCCCTCCCCCTCGAAGGAGCGCGCCCGCTGGTAGAAGGCATCGAACTCGCGCAGATCGCAATGGGCGATCCCCTCCCAGTTCAGCCGGAAGACGCCCTGCGAGGAGTCGAACAGGTCGTCGCCACCGACGCCCTTGAGCGCTTGGCGCAACGAATGGGCCGCCAGGTGGAGCGCCTGGAGCGGGGGGGTGTCTCCCCCTGCCTCGAAGAGCCTGCCGGCCAGTTCGGTGATGGGCAAGCCCTCGGGATGAAGCACCAGGTATGCCAGCAAGTGCAAGGCCTTCCGGCGGCTACAATGGAGCGGGGCCTCTCCCGAGCGTGACAGCTCGAGCGACCCGAAGGCCGACAGGCGAAAAACCGCCGGCCCCGTCGCGAGCCCGAGCCGCTGCAGCAGCTTTAGCTCCATGCGGCGCACGCTCTCCCCTTCCGGGGTCTCGAGCCAAGAAAGAAGCCGCTCGCGTGCGAGGAGGTCGCCTTCGGACACCCGCACCGCCTCGCTGTACAGATAGTGACGGCGCTGCAGGATCGGCGCCGAAGGCGCGCACGCCCCGAGCGCCTCGCGAGCGATCGCATGCTCCTGGCGCGACACGTGGATCCGCGCCCACTCGAGGCACGCCACCTCATGCTGGGGTCCCGCCGGAAATTGGCTCACGTAAACCGCTTGGCGGTCCCGGGCCTCTGACATCCTCCCGAGGTCCGCCAGCGCGGCGATCTGGCCCCAGCGCACCGTCACGGCAAAAAAACCGAGCCCCCACTGGATGTTCAACGTAAGGCGCTCGCAAAATTGAAAGAGCCTCAGGGCGAGCTCGGGCTCGTCCAGGAGCTGGGCGTGGCAGGCCAGGTTGTAGAGGTAGGGGACGACCCACTGGCGGAGCGTGCCGGCACAAACGGCGTTTGGAACTTCGGTGAGACGCTCCGGCGGCTGAAACCGCGTCGCATCCAGGACGGCGAGCTTGAGACGCTCGACGGCGATCCACGGCAGCAGATCCGCGAAGTCCCAGCGCGCGCAGAGCTCCGCCATGCGCTGGACGAGCGCCTGCCCGCCCTCCGAGCCGACGTGGGTCGAACTCAGCTCGCACAGCGAGCACATGGCCATCAGATGATGGCGCACCCGGACTCGTTCCCCTTCGAACGGCAGCTCGAGCAGACGGCGCAAGACGGACTCGGCGGCGGTGAGGTCTCCCTCGTACCAGAGGAGCTGGGCTTGAAGAGAGAGGACCCAGGTCGGCATCGTCTCGGCATCCGAGCGCTGGAGGCTCCGCCAGACCTCCCAGCCGGTGGCCCGATCGGAGACCGAAAGCGCTGAAACACGCCAGCCGATGACCTCCGAGGCGGACGGGTCCAGCTCCAGCGCCCGCTCGAAACAGACGAGGGCCTCGGCGCACTCCC
>DATNQJ010000597.1:0-5762 GCA_036704085.1 Stenomitos sp. | reverse complement strand
GGCGTCTCTGTTATATAATGGAACCCGCCGTGGCTAGCGAAAATCAAACCTCGCCCGAAGTCGCAACGGCTCGTCGGGCCTCAATTTTTACGATCCTGAGCCGGCTTCTGCTGGTGATCACCTGTCTGATCGGCGGCGCGCTGACCGTGGCAGGGATCTCGCTGTATCAATCCCGGCACGAGATCCTCGCCCAGACGGTGCGCTCCGTCGAGCTCGGCGCGTCCGAAGCGCTGGGCGTTCCCGTCACGATCGGCAAGGTCGAAGGCCCCTACTGGACGGGTCTCGAGCTCCGAGACCTCAAGGTCTACGCCTCCCACGCCCCCGGGGCCCCCGTGATCGCCTACGCCCCCCGGGCGCGCGCCTCCTACTCGCTGCTCGAGATCCTCCGCCTCGGCAAGCATCCGATCATGATCGACGTCTACAGCCCTCAGCTGACGCTGGCGCGCGACGCCCGGGGCCGCCTCAACTACCGGCCCACGATCAAGCCGGGCCCCGCGGAGCCCCCCCAGATCCCCAACCTGCCGCGCCTGCGGATCCGGGTGCACTCCGGGACGGTGGCCTGGAGCGACCAGGCCATGCCGCGGGTCGCGCGCTTCTCGGCCCAGCTCGCGCGGGTGGCCGGCACGGCCGACCTCGTCGACAAGCAGCTCCGGTTCCGGGCGACGGCGAGCGAGAACGCGTCGCGCCTGGAGGTCTCGGGTGACTACGCCCTGGAGCGGCAGACGGGCTCCGTGCAGGCCGTGGCGCACGACGTGCCCACCGCCCGCTGGATCAACTACCTCGCCGCCAACCCGAACTTCACCATCACGGGCGGCTCGGCGCGGGTCGAGACCAAGGTCTCCTGGGATCGCCCGGTCGGCGAGGCCGTCAAGATCGCGGGCGCGGTGGATATCCAGAACATGTCGCTCACGGCCAAGGATGTCCGCAAGCCGGTCGAGGCCATCTTCGCCCGGGCAACCTTCGATAACCACGTGGCCGTCGTACCCGAGGTCCGGGGCATGATGTGCGGCAACGCCTTCGGCGGGTCGGGGCGGGTCCTCGACCTCGACAAGCCCGTCCAGCGCCTGGCCTTCACCGGGGGCGCCCGCGACGTGGACGTCGCGAGCCTCGTCCCGCTGGTGCCGGACCTGGCCATGTGGAAAATCGCCGGCAAGGGCACGGCCTCGGCCGTCGTCTCGGGGACGACCATGCATCCGGTCGTGGAGGGCTCGGCGGCGATCGCCGAAGGTCACGTGCTGGACCAGATCGCCCACAACGTCACGGGCCAGTTCCGCTACGAGGGCATGGACGTGACCATTCCCGTGTTCCAGGGCACCCTCAACGGGGGCCGGGCCTGGGGCAAGGCGGCCTTCACCCTCGAAAAGGATCCGCAGATCGTGGCCGATGCCCAGTACGACGGCGTCGACCTCGGCCAGTCGCTCGCGCCCTACCTGAAGGAGGCCCTGCCGCTCTCGGGTCGCCTGGCGGGTAAGGTCGCCGTCCGCGGCACCTCCATGCGTCCCGAGGTGTCGGGCAGCGTGGCCGTCGCCGAGGCCCGCTATCGTGAGCAGGCCTTCCGCACCGCCGCGGCGGACTTCACCTACGTCAAGAACCGCTGGGAGCTGCCGCAAGGCGAACTCGGTCTCGGCGACGGCATCGTGCGCTTCTCGGCGCAGGGTAGCGAGAACGGCGTGTTCGCAGGCCGCTTCGAGGCGGGCCAGGTGGCCCTCGCGACCCTGAAGTCCCTCGGCATCGAGGCCGACGTGGCGGGCACGGCGACGGCGACCGGCTCGTTCGCGGGGGATCTGACGCGGCCCGAGGAGATTCGCGGCTTCGGCTCGGCGCACGTGGAGGCGGGCGTCCTCTACGGCCAGCCCGTCGCGCGGGCGGCGGCCAAGTGGGCGATCGCCGATCGTGAGCTGCGCCTGACGGACGTCACGGCCCTCGGGGCGGGCGGCACCCTGACGGGCCAGGCCAAGATCGCCCTCTTCGGGCAGACGCCGGTGCCCGTCATGCAGGCGGATTTCGCCGCCCAGGGTCTGGAGCTGTACCAGATCGCGCCCCTGCAGGAGGCGCTCGCCAGCGACGTGGGCTCCATGCGCGGGACGGTCTCGGCGACCGGCAGCGTCCAGTCGGATGGTCATGGGTGGCGGGCCCAGGCGGATACGGTGGGCACCGGAATCGACGGGGAGCGGTTCGGTCACGTGACGCGGGTCGCGGGCCCCGTCTACTTCGGGCACGACCGCATCACGCTCGGCGAGCTCAACATGCTGCTCGCGAACAAGAGTCCGGCCATGCTGCGCGGCTCCATCGCCTTCGATCGCCCGGAGCCGGCCCTGGACCTGGAATTCTCCATGCAGAACGTGCCGGCTCGGGACGCCCTAGCGGCCGTCCACTGGCAACGCCTCCTGCAGGGGACCTGGATCGGCCGCAAGCTGGGCGTCAAGGAGGGGGAGGGCCCCCTCGAGACGGTGGCCTCCTTCTCGGATCGCGAGCCGGTCGTCGATGCGCGCGGCCAGGTGAACCTGGGCTCCTTGCTCTCGCACTGGGATCGGACCCACCTGGAGCCCCTCAAGACCAACCAGGCCTATCTCGCCGCCAAGGACCCCTTCTGGCAGTCCATTGATGGCAACCTGTCCCTGGAGGTCGCCTATCAGGGCCTCGTCAGCAATCCCGAGGTGCGGGTCCGCTCGAGCCTCAAGCAGGCGACGGCCTACGGCCATGCCCTGCGCAACGCGCACCTCACGGCGGTCTACCGCAATCAACGCCTCTACGTGCCGGTCTTCGACCTCATCGAGGAGGGCGGCACCGGGGCGGCGCTGCAGGCGCGCGGCATGCTCGGCCCCGACGGAGTCCTCGGCATCTACGGTCAGAACCTGGATCTGAGCTGGGCCAATCCGTGGCTCCAGGCCAATGAGCTCGAAATAGCGGGTCAGGGTGGGTTCACCCTCCTGGCCAAGGGCGATCCGAGCGATCCGCGCCTGGAGATTTCGGCCGAAGTTTACGACGGGGCGATCGCCCCGTCGGGCGCCAAGGCCGACGACGAGAACCGTTTCACGTACCAGCGCGGCGAGGTGAAGGCGACCTACTACAAGGGTCGTGTCACGCTCGACAACGCCAAGGTCATCAAGGACGACAAGGAAGCCCACATCCTGGGCAGCTTCCCGGTGGTGCCGGGGCTTTCGAGTGATGATCTGGACGTCTCCCTCGCCCTCGAGGGGGACAGTCTCGGCATCGTCTCGACCTTCACCCGTGGGGAGATTCAGTGGAAGGGCGGTCCCGGCACCGCGACCCTCAAGCTGGGCGGTACCCTCGAGAACCCGGAGCTTTCCGGCGTGATCGACCTGCAGGGGGTCTCGATCCGCGATCGCAACCTCAAGAACGACATCACGAACATCAAGGCCTACGCGACGGTTACCACCGATGCGGTGACCGTGCAGCGCGCCACCGGCAACTACGGGGGCGGCAGCATCTCGGCGTCCGGGCAGATCAAGCTCAAGCGCTTCCAGCTCGATCGGCTGAGGTTGCAGGCGTTGGCGCGTCAGGTCGACTTCGAGCTCACCAACGGACTCTACAAGGGCATGGTCGAGGCGTCCCTGGATGTGAACGGCACCTTGCAGCACCCGGTCATCGGCGGGACGGTCGCCATCAGCCGGGGTATCGTGGACATCAACGCCCTCACGCCGAGCGAGGGGGCAGGACCTTCCGCCTCCGCCCCCGAGGTGCCCATCGACCTCAAGGATTTGACGCTGCGCGTTCACCAGGGCGTGACGGTGCTCGGTCCCCGTCAGCCCGTGGTGGTGCTCGCGGATGCGCGCATCTTCGACATCGGGATCGACGGCAGCCTCGTGGTCAATGGCCCACTGGCCAAGCCGCAGGTGCGGGGCACCATCCGGACGGCCAACGGCAACATCAATCCGCTCAACACCCCGTTCGACGTCACCAACGGGACGATCGAGTTCCTGGGGGCAGGGATCGACGCTGCTGCCGACAGCGAGTTCGACGACCTGCTGCCTCAGGTGGCGAAGGCGAAGGACTCGACCTTGCCCAATGCGCGTCTCAACATCGTGGCCAAGGGGCAGGTCTACGACTACAGCCATCGCGACGCCAAAGGACAGCTTCAGCCGCAGAACCTTGAGATCAAGATGACCTTGACCGGCTCGCTCGAGAACATGGAGCGAAAGTTCGAGGCGGTTAACGATCCCTCGGTGCAGCAGGACCGCATCGAGCGCCTTCTGGGCAAGGAATCGATGGTCACGGGTATCCTGTCCTCCAAGGACGATAATGAACGGCGCGATATCGTGACGACGGAAGTCTCGGGCTTCTTGTCGACCGCAAGCCGGCGTTTCTTCACTCCTGTGACGTCTCGCCTCCAGGACTTCCTGCAGTTGGAATCGTTGGGGTTCGATCTGGCGGCCCTGCCGGGTAGTAATCCGGACACGGCCTTCTTCCAGCAATTAGGTCTCAATCCGAGCATCTATACGCAGACGCGCCCCATCCTCGGGAGCATCAGCCTGTCCGGGCGTTACACCTTCCGCCAGACGGAGAATGTCTACCAGGCGGGAATCAACTACGGCATCAACGAGTTCCTCTCGCTGAACCTGGGCGTCGACAACCTCAACCTGAAGGGACAGGCCGATCCGGTCATACCGGGCCTGAACTTCAACCCCTCGATTACCCTCTCCACCCAGCGCCGATTCTAATTTCCCGAAAGCCTCCGCCGACAACGTTCGGCGGAGGCTTGATCCTGCTCAAAGCAAGTCGCTAGGCTCCTGCTGGGTTCTTGACATGAGGCGTCCTTAAAGGGGCTTTAGCGAATTCTTGTCAAGGTTAAGGCCCAATGTTAGAATCAAGGTTAAGAAAATCGCGGAGGGCGGGTAAAATACCTGAGGACCAGGGTTTTCCCCGGACCAACCCGCCCATGCAAAGGAGTCGCTATGGCCGAGAAGATTCTGCTTGTCGACGACGAAGAAATGATCGTTGAATCCATCGAGTTCGCCCTCGCCCAGGAAGGGTACGAGGTCGTGAAGGCCCACGATGGACAAGAAGCCCTCCAACAAGTCCAGCTGAGCAAGCCGAATCTCATCGTCTTGGACCTCATGCTGCCCAAGCTCAGCGGGCTCGAGGTGTGCCGTCTGTTGCGCCGCGAGCAGAACGACATCCCCATCATCATGCTCACCGCCAAGGGCGAGGAGATTGACCGCGTCATCGGCCTCGAGGTCGGCGCGGACGACTACCTCATCAAGCCCTTCAGCCTGCGCGAGCTGGTCGCCCGCATCAAGGCGCTCCTGCGCCGCAGCAAGCCGAGCGATTCCGAGGCCAAGGCCAAGGTCTACCAGCACGGCGACCTGATGATGAACCTCTCGGAGCACCGCGTCATGGTGGCCGAGCGCCAGGTCGAGCTCTCGCCCAAGGAGTTCAAGATCCTCGCCATGCTGATGGGCGCGCCCGGTCGCGTCTTCAGCCGCGAAGAGTTGCTCGAGCAGGTGTGGGGCCTGGACTTCTACGGCGACACCAAGACGGTCGACGTGCACATCCGCTGGCTGCGCGAGAAGATCGAGGAAGATCCCTCGAACCCGAAGTTCATCCAGACCGTGCGTGGCTTCGGCTACCGTCTCGGCGCCTAAGCTTCCCCCATCCACTCGGACGTAGATCGGCAGGGCCTGATGTTGGCATCTGAATCCAACAACCTGCCCTTGTGGCAAGGCCAGCCCCGCTGGCATGAAAGCTAAGTCCTCAAGGTCACCGATCCCCGGCAAGGGGTCGCCCTCTGGATCCGGTAC
>DATNQJ010000596.1:0-7687 GCA_036704085.1 Stenomitos sp. | reverse complement strand
GACTGTCAGCCCCCCGAGGAGTGCCACCGGGGGGAGCGAGCGTCCCATGGTCACCAGGAGCAGGGCAGCGATGCTGGCCGCGCCGTAGTACGCGTACAGCCCCCGGGCATGCCGGAGGTTGGAGACGATCTGGACGCCGAGGAAGCTGGCGAACCACAAGGCCGCCCCCGCCCCGAGCAGGAGCAGCGTCGGCCCGGTGAGCGCCGCGTGGGCGGCCTCCGGGATCGCTCGATGGATGCCCGCTGCCAGGCTCGTGAGCCCGATCGCGAGCAGGAGGTGCGTGTAGATGTAGGGCTGCCCGGCCCCCAGGCGACACTCGAAGTGGGTGACGGCGACAAACGAGAAGTAGTCGAACCAAATCGCCCCGGCGATCGCGCAGGCGAGGAAGGCCGCGACGAACGGTCCCGGGGCCGCGATCGCCTCATGGGAGAGGCTGTCGACCACCTCGACGATGCTTTCCCCCAGCAAGATCAGCGTGAACAGGCCCATGCGCTCCGGCAGGTGGGACACGTTCAGGGGGCTCAGCTGATGCCGGGCTCGTCCCACCCAGGGGGTGGCCATGTCGATGGTCATGCCCAGTCCCCAGCAGACGTACCGGGTCGGGGGAGGGATCAGCAAGGAGAGCAGCCAGACCGCCGCGCCCAGGCCGAACCCGCCGAGGTAAAGCCTCCGCAGGAGGCGCACGTTTGCGGGGCCGTGTTGCCGTGCATAGAGCAGCAAGAGGGACAGCCGGGCCACGCCAAAGGCCAGCGCGAACCAATAGCCGCCGGTCTCGGGGATCTGCCCGAGCTGCACGGCCATGCCCGCCGCCGCGAACATCATGAGGCCCGTCAGCGCGCGATGCGCGCGATCCTCCCGGGGGAAGCGGTTGGCGTACACCGTGTAGCCGACCCAGGCCCACCAGATGGGCACGAAGAGCGCGCCATAGAGGGCGATGCCTCGCCAACTCGATTGCAGGGCGAGCTGGCGTCCCACCGCGGTGATGGCGGCGACGAAGACCAGGTCGAAGAAGAGCTCGAGCCAGGTCGCATGCCGTTCCGCTCCGGCCGGACCAGGGGCGGTCGCGTGGTTCGATGCCTCCGCCATCCCTCGTCTCCTCGCCAAGCATCGCTCACCGGACGCCCGGCGCATGGTCAGGAGACACCAGAACCCGTGTCAGCGGCTACGGTCGCGGGGGCCAAAAAACGGGTTGCATGCCGCCGGAGCGAAGGGCGGCTTCGGACGCCCCCCCAGAGGGGGCCATGACCAGGTGGAGGGGTGATGAGATTTCAGTCATAATTTAAATGTTTCTTTCCCTTGTCTTAACCGTTTCGTAACTAAATCAGGGATTCGTTAAACGATTATTAAGCCATAGCTTCTCGTTAGGGAAAGGATCGATAAACGTGTTCAAGCAACCGATTTTGTTGCCCCTCCTGCTCACCCTCTTGCTCGCCGGCTGTGGCGTCAGCCCGACGACGATCGCCCCCACCACCGCCAAGAGCGCCGTTCAGGCCAGCGATAACGAGTTCACCCCGGTGTACGAGGAAACCCTGGCCGCCGGCCAGTTCTCGATCAAGATCTACCGCAATCGGCTCGAGCAGTGGCACAAGACGGTCTTCGGCAACTGGAAGCTGGACGCGACGTTGCCGCTGGCCAACGTGACGAGCGTGGACATCAAGAAGCCCCTCTTGGGCGCGAAGCGGCTGGTCCTTCACCTGGCCAACGGTGCCGCCGCAGAGTTCGAGTTCGCGCAGCCCGAGAAGGTGCGCGAGATCCTCATGGGCCTCAAGAAGTAACGATTCCCTGCGGGAGACGAAGCGATGAGCCCCCCGAGCGCTGGATGCTCGGGGGGCTCATCGCTGCCATGGCGAAAGGGGGCTGAAGCCAGGGTTTAGACTTTGTAACGAATTTGAGACAATGGGGGCATGGGCGAGTCGAGTGAACACATCAGAAGCCAGCCTGCGAGCGAGGACGAGCTGGCCGCCCTCCGCGGCGAGCTTCAACGGCTGCGACGCAAGGCGGAACGGAGCGACCTGCTCGACCTCATCCAGGACACGGTCATCGAGCGCGACCTCGCCGGCCGGATCTCCTTCTGGAACCGGGGGGCCGAACGCACCTACGGGTGGACGGCTGCCGAAGCCATCGGCCGTTCCTCTCACGATCTGCTGGGTACCCGCTTCCCGTACCCCCTGAACGAGATCGAGGCCCGTCTCGCGCGTGACGGATCCTGGGAGGGAGAGCTGGTCCAGCGCCGCAAGGGCGGCTCGACCCTGACGGTGGCGAGCCGGTGGGTCCTGCGTCGCGACGAGCACGGGCAGCCCGTGGCCGTCGTCGAGACCCACAACGACATCAGCGGGCAGAAGCAGGCAGAAATCCGGTTCCAGACCGTCTTCGAATCGGCCCCCATCGGAATGGCGCTGGTGGCCCCGGACAGGCGCCTGCTCATGGTCAACCAGGCCATGTGCGACCTGTTCGGCTACACCAAGCAGGAACTCATGGGCATGACGTTCCAGCGCATCACGCATCCGGACGATCTTGCCGCCAACGTGACGCTGTTCGAGCGGCTCAAGACCGGGCAAGCCTCCACGTATCAGATGGAGAAGCGGTACCTCCACAAGGATGGGCACGTCGTCTGGGCCTCCTTGAGCTCCGTGATGGTCCGGGATGAGGCGGGGCGGCCCCTCTACGCGATCTCGCAGATCCAGGACATCGGCGCCAGAAAGCATGCCGAACAGGCCATCCGCGATCGGGAACAGCGCCTCCGGATCCTGTTCGAGAGCATCGTCGACTACGCGATCATCATGCTGGATCCCGAGGGGCGTGTGGCCGCCTGGAACCCGGGGGCCGAGCGAATCAAGGGCTACTCTGCCGAGGAGATCCTCGGCCAGTCGTTCGAGGTCTTCTACACGGACGAGGATCGCCGGCGCGGCTTGCCCCGGTATCTCCTCGACCAGGCGATCGAGCTCGGCCACGTCGAGTCGGAGGGGTGGCATGTCCGGAAGGGGGGGACGTGCTTCTGGGCCGACGAGGTCGTCACCGCGCTACGGGGCGACCAGGGTCGCCTCATCGGCTTCGTCAAGGTCGTGCGAGACCTCACCGAGCGCAAGCGCAGCGAGGAAGAACGAGGTCGCTACATGGCCGAGATCGAGCGCCAGCGTGACTTTACCCAGCGCATCATCGACCACGCGCCGGTCATCATCGCCTACGTCGACCGCGACCTGAAGTACCGGATGATCAACCCCGCGTTGGAGCGGGCCATGCAGAGGTCGGCGCAGGAGCTATTGGGCCACTCCCTCCTGGAGATCTATGGCCCGGAAACTTGGGAACGCCTCGCTCCGCTGCTCAAGAGGGTGATCGAGACGGGGCAGCCTCTGTCGGCCACCAGCGTTCCGCTCGTCGGCCCGGAGCGCACCACCTTCTGGGACCGGACGTTCCAACCGGTCGTCGACCGGCAAGGGGGCGTGGAGGGAGTGCTCCTCCTGGCGATCGACGTGTCGGAGCGGGTGGAGAAGAACCGGTTGCAGCAGGAGCGCATCGCGATCCTGGAGCAGACGGACCGCATGAAGGACGAGTTCCTGTCGGTCATCAGCCACGAGCTGCGGACGCCCTTGAACTTCATCACGGGCTTCACCTGCATCCTCGACGACGAGCTCCAGGGGCCCCTCAACGCCGATCAGCATGCCAGCATCGGGAAGGTTCTGGAGGGGGCTGACCGAATGCTGTCGCTCGTCAACAACCTGCTCGACATGAGCCGCTTGGTCGCAGGCAAGTTCCAGCTCGTCCCTTCCTGCACCCCCTACCCCCCGATCGTGGACGAGGTGGTCTCAAGTCTTGCCCCCCTGGCCGAGCAAAAACGGATCGTGCTGGAGGCGGCCGTGGACGTCTCGGGCGAGGTCGATCTCGATGGTCAGCGGATCATCCAGGTGCTCAGCAATCTGGTGGACAACGCCATCAAGTTCACGCCGGAGGGTGGAAAGGTCCGGATCCATGCGTTCGAGCGGAATGGTGAGATTGTCACCGAGGTGACGGATACCGGCCCCGGGATCGCCTCGGATGACCAGGCCAAGCTGTTCCACCTCTTCAGCCAGGTGGACATGAGTCCGACGCGCCAGGCGGGCGGCACCGGCCTTGGCCTCGCCATCAGCAAGGCGATCGTGCAAGGGCACGGGGGGCAGATGGGTGTTCGGAGCCAACCTGGCCACGGTAGCACCTTCTGGTTCACCCTCCCGCGCACTTTTTCCGGTGGGCCGGCTGACCTCCAGGGCGACGAAAGCCCGCCCTAGGGGGAACCATCGTCACCGGCCCGAGCGGACTCCTTACGGACGAAGCAGGGCCTTGATCGCGCGGCGCTCGTCCATCGCGCGGTACCCTTCGGCCACCTGGTCGAGGGGCAGCGTCAGGTCGAAGACCTTGCCGGGGATGATCTGCCCCTTCAACACGAGATCGATCAGCTCGGGCAGGTAACGGCGCACCGACTGTTCAGGCATCGGGGTCCTCCTTCATCGTCCGAACGGGTAACGGTTACGGCTCGGGCGTGGCGTTGTACTGGTCGTCGCTGACCTTTTCCATCCACTCGACGGCCTTGCCATCGAGCGCCTCCTGGATGGCGAGGTGGGTCATGCCCGTGGTCGGCGAGGCGCCGTGCCAGTGTTTCTCGTTGGGTGGGCACGAGACCACGTCCCCCGCCCGGATGACCTTGATAGGCCCTCCCTCGCTCTGCACGTAGCCGCAGCCGGCCGTCACCACCAGGGTCTGGCCCAGCGGATGGGTATGCCAGGCTGACCGGGCACCTGGCTCGAACGTGACGTAGGCCCCGCTCACGCTACCCGGTCCGGGAGCCTGAAACAGCGGATCGATCCGGACGTTGCCTGTGAAGTACTCGCTGGGACCCTTCTGGGAGGGCTGTGAACCGCTGCGCTGGAGTTTCATGGCGCCACCTTCTTTCTTTGAACGAGCGTCCTGATTGCGACGTGACGCATGGTCGAATCTTCCTGGGAACGCCCCGGCACGACTGCATTGGCTGTCCACCACCAGCAGCGTACGCAAGGGAGGTCGAACAAAGTAGCTCAATTCTCCACGGTTTTTGCACGATCTTCTGCGATTTCGAAATCCGGGTCAGTCGGCAGGTATACTGAGCGCAGGAACGTCCAGTCGATGAAAACGAGGACAGGCAATGATTGGAGAGATGCAACGCTCCGAACGGCCACGCGCTGACGTCGCCGAGGCGCGGCAAGAACTGGTCGAAAAATTTGTCCGATGGACCAAGGGGGATGCCATCGAAGCAACCTTCATTCCCTGGTTGACGTTGCATACGCGGATCAAGACCACGTCGCCGGAGTGCTACGTCTATGAGCCCAACCTCGCGCTCATCGTCCAGGGAAGTAAACAGGTCACCGTCGGTGACGAACTGTTCGTCTACGACGAATCGCACTTCTTGCTGACCTCGGTCGACCTGCCGGTGACGTCCTGCGTCGTGGCTGCCTCCCCGGATCAGCCGTACATGTCGTTGCGCGTCAAGCTCGACCTGCCGAAGATCCGGCAGATGATCCTGGACTACGAGATCCAACCGCCCAGGGTGACGCCGGCGAGCCGCGGGATGGCGACGGGACGCGTGACGGTCGAGTTGCTGTGCGCCTTCTCGAGACTCCTCGACGTCATGCGCACGCCCGAGCACCTCCCGGTGATGGCGGACTTGATCCACCGAGAGATCGTCTACCACCTGCTCAGAAGCGAACAAGGCGGTCGCTTGTGGCAGTTGGCGATGACGGGCAGCCAGAGCAACCGCATCCAGAAGGTCATCAACTGGTTGAAGAACCACTACGCCGAGCCGTTGCGCATGGAGGACCTCGCCAGTTTGGCGACCATGAGCGTCTCGTCGATGCACCATCATTTCCGCGAGATCACGTCCATGAGCCCCTTGCAGTTCCAGAAGCAGCTGCGACTGCAGGAAGCGCGCCGACTCATGCTCATCGAGGACCTCGATGCCGGTAGCGCGGCCCTGCGGGTGGGCTATGACAGCCCTTCTCAGTTCAGTCGGGAATACAGCCGACTCTTTGGTCAGCCGCCGAAGCGAGACATCAGGCTTCTACGGGCCTCCACCGCTCGACCGTGATCCTGAAGGCACTCTGTAGGCGTAAGGTACCCTCCTCAGGTCTCGCGTCCGGCCACCTATTCGGGTTCCCAAGGACATCGGCTCGTGGCAGCGCGACAGCCAAAGGTTAGGAGCCGAGCGGTAGGGAGGGTGAGCTTGGTCGTGAGCCCTGGCGACCGGGCTCGACACGCCCGCGGGTCAAGGCCGCACGGCCTGAAGCGGGCCTGCCTCAAAGGGCTTCCGGACAGCGATGGCAAGGCTCTCCGAGCCTGGAGCCAGTAGCTGAGCCGGGGCCTGGATTTCCAAGAGGGCCTGGCGCAGCCATGCTGCCTCAGCCAGCACCATTTGGACCTCCTGCCGTATGGCTTCGCCGGACCTTTCCGCACGGTGGAGGGCCTCTTCGGCGCGGCGGATCTGCTCGCTGTTCGGCTTCCTGGCCGGAGCCTCGAGACTCCTCGACGGCAGGGAGGCCAGGCGCTGCATCTCCTGAACCATGGGGCGGCAGGCCGAAAGCTCGGATTGGCTGATGGCGCTCATGGCCTCGATTTTTTCCGCCAGCTGGGAGATCATGGCGCCGATCCCGGTCAGGCCTTCACCTGCTTGCTGTGCAACCGTTACAGCCGATCGGATGGCCGCTTCACCCTGCTGGGAGCTCTCGATCGCTTGCGCCGTCTCCGATTGGATGCCTTGAACCAAGGCGGTAATGTCGCGAGTCGTCCGGGCCGCCCGTTCGGCGAGCTTGCGAACTTCGTCCGCGACCACGGCGAAGCCGCGTCCGTTCTCGCCGGCCCGTGCCGCTTCGATGGCGGCATTGAGGGCCAGCAGGTTGGTCTGATCCGAGATGTCCTCGATGAGGCTCACAAACCCACTGATCTGCTCGGCGCGTTGACCGAGCGAGGCCACGACCCCTACCAATTCGTGCATTCGAGTGCCGATTTGCTCGATCTCGAGGCCATTTTGCACCGCCACGGTAGCACCGGTCTCGATGGCGCTTGCCGAGGTAAGGGCGAACGACATGGCCTCCTCCGCATGCAACTGGAGTCGTTGCAGCGTGGCACACCGTTCCTCACTTGCCGCGTACGCACGCTGCCATTGCTGGCTGTTGCTGGCCTGGGCATGGCCGACCCCCATGAGGGTGGCGGCAAGGGATGCATGAGCCGATTGTAGCTCCGCGTCCAGTTGCTGAAGGCTATGTCCTGCCCTGCTCTGATGCTCAAGCCACTCCGCCATTCTGGCGTTGAGAGCGGTCGAATCGGAACCCTGCGCGGCACGATCCTTGGCCTGAGCGAGCTCCGCTCCTAATTGTCGGAGTCCGCGGCCGAGGCGCTCCGCTTCGCGGCGTTGCTCGGTCTGCAGCCGTTCGACCTCACCCACGATGGCGCGGATCCGCTCGCGGGAGGTCCCCCGTGCCGGGTCTTCTACCCCGAGAGACACTGCGAGGTCGCTCAACTCAGCGCGTAACACGGCGTCCGCTCGCTTGGCCGTGCGACCCGCCGCCCACGCCACGATGCCCGAGGCAGACACCATCAGCACGAGCCCTGCGGCAATCGTCCACAGGTGGGGGCCCACCGCGACGATCAGCCACGTGCCGAGGCCTGCGAACGACAAGGCGATCGC
>DATNQJ010000595.1:0-5660 GCA_036704085.1 Stenomitos sp. | reverse complement strand
GGCGGTGAAGCTCTTGATCCGGTTCGGGAGCTTCACGACGCCGTGACCCTCGTCGTCGAACAGCAGGTATTCGACCGGGTGGCTGCGACCCTTGAGCGAGGCCACGATCTGGTCGGCCTCGGTCTTGGGGACCCGGGGATCGTTGGCACCCTGGATGACCATCAGAGGCGCCTTGATCTGCTCGACGTGGTTGATGGGCGAGACGGTCTTGAGGAAGTCGCGATCGCCCGCCAGCGTGCCGTACTCGGCCTCGCGCAGCGGACGGCGCCAGGGTCCCGTGTTCTCGAGGAAGCTCACGAGGTTGGACATGCCGACCGTGTCGACCCCGGCCGCCCAGAGGTCGGGCAGCATGGTCACGGCCGCGAGCGTCATGTAGCCGCCGTAGCTGCCGCCCATGACAGCGATCTTCCGGGGGTTCACGTAGCCCGTTCCCTTGAGGTACCGCACGGCGTACTCCACGTCGTGAATGGCGTCCATGCGCTTGCGCGCGTCGTCGAGGTGGGTGTAGGTCTTGCCGTAGCCCATGCTGCCCCGGATGTTGAGCGCAAGCATGGCATACCCCCGGCTGAGGTAGTACTGGAACGAATAGGCGAAGTCGGGGCGCTCCTGGCTCTCGGGGCCACCGTGGACGTAGACCAGGGTGGGCAGGGAGGCGTCCTTTTTGGCACCCTTGGGCAGGTACAGGAAGGCCGGGATCTGCTTGCCGTCGAAGGTCGGGTACTTCACGAGCGTCGGGGCGACGAAGGACTGCTGGGGTATGCCTGCGAGCGAGCTCTTGGTGACCTGCCGAACCTGGCGGTTGGTGAGATCGTAGGTCCACACGTCATAGGCATGTGTCGGACCGCTCATGGTGAAGACGAGCGTCTTGCCGTCGGGCGACCAGTGCAGATCGCCGTAGACCCCCTCGGGCAGCCCCTGGACCTTTTCGGCCTTGGGCGAGCCGAGCTCCTGGACGTAGAGATCCGAGTAGCCGTCACGGTTGGCGAGGTAGGCCAGCCGGTCCTTGCGATCGTTGAACGAGACCGCCTCGAGGTCCTGCGTATCCGGCGTGTGGAAGGTCAGCGGGCCGCCCTTGGAATCCAACGACGCCAGGCAGCTGAACTCCCGGTTCTCGTCCGAGGTGAAGTAGAGGCGACCATCCCGTCCGAAGGCGACCGATTCGTAGTTGGCGTTGCCCCGGTGAGGGGTGAGTAGGCGCTCCTTGCCGGTCGCGAGATCCAGCAAGTAGAGGTTCTGGTTGGATGGCGTGTCGACCCGGGTGAAGACCAGGCTCTTGCCGTCCGGCGAGAAGGCGAGGGCGTAGTTGGTGCCGTCGTGGGTGAGGACGCGCTTGGCCTTCTTGGTGGCGAGGTCCATCACATAGAGATCGAAGTAGGCGGCGTTGCGCTCGTTCGAGGCATAGGCGATACGCTTGCCGTCCGCCGACCAGTCGCCGAAGGTGTGGATGGCCTTGGGGTTCCGGGTCAAGGTGACCGTACGGGTGCCGTCCGGCGAGAGGAGGTACAACTGCGTGCGCTCGTCGCCGCCTGTGTCCTTGCTGAAGAGGAGCCAGTCCCCCTTGGGCGAGCGCACCGCCCCCTTGACCGAATCGGAGTAGAACGTGAGCTGCTCGGGCCATCCGCCGGTGCGGGGCACGCGCCATAGCTGGGGCACTCCGGTGATGTTGGTGGAAAAGACGATGTCCTGGCCATTGGGGGTGAACACCCCGGCGCTGGCGTTGCGGATCTGCAGGTATTGCTGGATCGGATAGGCGGCGAGGGCCGGCTGGATGGGGGCGACCAGCAGGGCGAGGGCCGCGATCGCCGCGAGACTCTGGCGCATGATGTCTCCTTGATCGGTAAGGGCAACCCATCAAGTCTAGGGGCAGGCCGCAGCCATGGCAAGACGGCGCCCGGTCGTCGAGAGACCGGATGCCGAGACGGAGGATGTGCGATCCCTAGCGCTGGAACTGGGTGAGGACCGAGACGATGAGCTCCTTGCCCCAGCCGCCGACCTTGGGGTCGGTGTAGCCTTCCTCGTAGACCCGCTTGACGGGACCCACGCCCGGGGCGAACCACAGGGTGTCGACCTTGCGGTACTCCTGACCCGTGCGGCCCATGCGCTCGTTGACCTGGACCTCGATCTTGAGGCACTTCTCGAACCGGCCTGCCGGCGTGTCGACCGTCTCGAAGCCCAGGTGATTGATGACGCGGCCCGCCTTGTCGGCGAGGCGTCCCGGTTTGTCGAGCATAGCGAGGTCCATGGTGAGGCCGTACGCATCCCAGGTGAGGGTGTCGGCGGTCTTGACGACCTGCTGCCGCGCCACCTCTTGGCCGTTGGCGTAATAGACGAGCACGGCGGACTCGCCGCTGCGGGTGGAATAGTCGCGGACCATGACGGTGCGATCACCGGACGCCTGGTTCAGCTTGTCCTCGACGTGGTAGGTCCAGCGGGTCGAGGCCTTGAGGGGGAAGTAATCGGCGGTCGTGCTCATGCCCGTGACAGTCGGGGCGGCGCCGGTGGTGGCAACGGGCGTCGGGACGCCGCAGCCGACCAGTCCTGCGAGCAGCAGGCCGAGAGCGGTGAGAGCGCCTAACGAAACTGTCCCGTTCAGCTGCCGATAGGCAGCCACAGGCGACACATGCCTGGTTTTGTTAGGTGCTCTCTGGCGGGCGAGACGACGGACGAGCATGACAAACCTCCGGACGATACGTCATGAACGTTATCCGGAGGGCCGAGCGGGCCCTTGTGGCTCACTGGGTAAGGTCAGGATAGGTTTGATTAAAGCTTGGGTTAAGGTCGGGTGGCGAGGACGACGCCGGCCCCGAGGATGAGCGCCCCGCCGAGCCACGTGCCCCAGGTGGGCACGAGCTGGAAGCAAGCATAGGCGAGCGCGGCGGAGAACAGGGGGGTCGAGAGCGTCACGACGCTCGCGGTGGAGGCGCGTGCCAGCTGGTAGCCGTAGGTCATCAGGAGCTGGGCGACGGTCGCCGAGGCGGCCAGCCCCACGAGCAGGAGCCACTCATTGGGCGACGGGGCGTGGTAGTCCCTGAGCAGCCATGGCAGCGTGAGCACCGAGGCGACCAGGGAGAAGTAGAGGACGATGGCCCACGGGCTGTTGTTGGCCGTCGCGCGCTTGACGGCCACGTAGGCGAACGCGGCGCACAGCGCGGACCCGAGGCCCGCCAACGCTCCGAGGTTCCAGAAGCCGCCCTTGGGGCCGACCACGAGGGCGACGCCGCCAAGGGCTGTCGCCAGGCAGAGGACCGTGCGTGTGGTGAGGCGCTCGCCCAAAAAGACCGCGGCCAACAGGGCGGTGAAGAAGGACGAGGTGTAGTTGAGGAGCACGGCGTCCGCGAGGTACATGTGGGCGATCGCGTAGAAGTAGGCCGTGAGGGCGGCCCAGCCCATGACCCCCCGCCAGATGAGCAAGCCCTTGTCGTTGGCCTGGAAGCTCAGGCGTCTGATGAGCATCCATGCGCCGATGAAGACCAATCCTCCGAACGCCCGGAAGAAGGTGACCTCCTGGAAAGGCAGTGTCTCGCTCGCCACCTTGACGAGGGCGCCCATGACGGCAAAGCTGAGGCTCGAACCGACCATGAAGCCGTAGCCGCGTCGTTCCTTGCGCGCCTGGTCGGTGGGGAGGGCTTTTTGGGGGGAGGTGGCGGACGAGAGGTCGGTCATGACCGGATCTTAGCACGGCCCAAGGCGTTCAACCCCTCAAACGAGCGAGCATCCGCTCGAAATGCGCTAGAATCATGAGGCCCGTTCAGATTGGGAGGCAACCATGGCCATGGAAAAGAAGGCCTACACCCCGGAAGAGTTTACGGCCGAGCGGGAGCGCACCCGGACCTTCGTGGACGGCGTCTGCGCGCGTCTCGGCTGGGAGCGCTTCAAGGAGCCGGAGATCGTCGAGGCGATCGAGCTCGGCCTGACCCGCAACAACCTCGAGTACGGCTCGCGCTTCTGTCCGTGCTACGCCCCCTTGTCCTATTTCAAGGCCGAGGGCAAGAAGAACCCGGCCGCCATCTGCCCGTGTCCTGCCGCCATCCGGATGGACGTCACGGATACGGGGCACTACGGCCCCTTCGCTACCCGCGAGGAGTTGGAGGACAAGACCAAGGATTGGCCGTACCACGGCGAGATCGAAGAGCGCCCGGAGGGCTGGGTCATGGTGAGTCCCCACCGGGGTATCGACCACTGAATGATCTTCGTCAAGCCCGGTACGGGCTGGAATGATTAGTCGGGACCGCATTTTCCCGGTAGACTGAGGCTATGAAGATTACCTCCGCAGAGCTGGCGGCAACCGCCGTCCAGCCATCTCAGTATCCCAAGCCCATCGTGCCCGCCATCGCGTTCGTGGGCCGCTCCAACGTGGGCAAATCGTCGCTCATCAACTGCCTGTTGAACCGCAAGAGCCTGGCGCGGACGAGTGCCACGCCCGGTAAGACGGCGACCATCAACTTCTATCGGGTGAATCGCGCCTTCGATCTGGTGGACCTGCCGGGTTACGGGTATGCCGAGGTCTCCCGGGCCAAGAAGGGCCAGTGGGCCAAGATGATCGACGAGTTCCTCTTGAACTTCGAGCACCTGCATGGCGTCATCCAGATCATCGACCTGCGGCATCCGCCGTCGGACCTGGACGTGCAGATGTTTGAGTGGCTGCAGGCGGAAGGCATTCCGACCACCGTGGTGGCCACCAAGGCGGACAAGCTGGGTCGCTCGAAGTGGGAGGCGCACCGCAAGGTCTGCGCCGAGGCCCTGCTCCTGACCGAGGCCCCGCGGGAAGCGTTGCTGGTGGCGTCTTCCGAATTGGGGGAGTCCCGGGATCGCATCTGGACGCGCATCGGCGCCTACCTCGCGCAGGAGCCGCTCCGGTTGGAGCCTGCGAGCGAGGAGCCGGAAGAGGCGGACGTTTAGGCGCTGACGCAGAGATCCGACAGCGGGAGGATGGCCTGGCTGTTGTCGCGGATCTTGGTGATGCGGACCTGCTCCTTGCCGATGAGGGTGACGGCTAGCTTGCAGCTTTCGCAGCAGTAGCCGAGCCACTTGGAGACCCGCGTGAGGCGGGTCCGGCATTGGGGGCAAACGTAGTTGTTGAGCAGCATGCAGGCCTCCCCTCTGGTCCGTCCTGGGGACAGTATTCCCTGCGCATGTTGCGCGGAGATTACAAAATGGCCTCCCATGCGTGATTTGTGGCGAAGGAGTCGGGGGTGGCGCACCGGGATTGGATGACGCAGGCGATGGCAGCCGCCGAGCACGCCCGCTCCCTCGGAGAAGTGCCGGTCGGGGCGGTGCTCGTCTGCGCGGAGCGCGTGGTCGCGGTGGGCTGGAACACGCGCGAATCCGCCCCGGATCCGACCGGCCACGCCGAGTTGATGGCCCTCCAGAGGGGGGCGGAGGCGTTGGGGCGCTGGCGTTTGACGGGCTGCACGCTCTACGTGACGCTGGAGCCGTGTCCCATGTGCGCTCCGGCGATCGCCCAGGCCCGGCTCGATCGAGTCGTCTTTGGCGCCTACGATCCGAAGCTCGGCGCGGCGGGATCGGTCTTCAGCCTGATCGAGCGGTCCGAGTACAATCACCGTGTGGAGGTGATCGGCGGGATCATGGAAGCCGAGTGCCGGGAGCAGCTGGCAGGCTTCTTTGCGGAACGCCGGGGACGGTGATCGCCGTCCGGGGCG
>DATNQJ010000594.1:0-6923 GCA_036704085.1 Stenomitos sp. | reverse complement strand
AGCCCAACAACCACCGGGTGCTGGTCTACGATGCGAACGAGAAGCTCCTGGGCTCGTTCGGGCGCGAGCATGGCCTGCAGTCGCCGGGTGGCATGGCGCTCGACACCAAGGGCAACCTGCTGGTGTTGGACTTCGGCACCTCGAGCATCCACGTCTTCAACCCGCGAGGCGAGAGCGTCCGGACCATCGGCAAGCGCGGCAACGGACCGGGCGAATTCGCCGTGCCGCGTGAGCTCGCCGTGGACCGCTTCGGCAACCTGTTCGTCGCCGACACGTTGAACCACCGCATCCAGGTCTTCGACCCGGAGGGGAACTTCGTCCTCGCGGTGGGGCGCAAGGGCCTCGGCTTCGGCGAGTTCAACGGCCCGGAAGGCCTGGCCATCAGTCCTGACGACAAGCTCTATGTCGCCGATCGCGGCAACGGGCGGATCCAGGTCCTCAACATCCAGCGAGCCTAGGCTTCGTCACCCAGTCGGCCCGATCACCCTCCTGGACAGCCTAACCTGGCACGAGACCGGGGACGTGTTCGTTCAGAAGAGCAGCGGCGTCACCCCCACCGAGTTCCAGACCGTACGGAACCAGGTCGTGCAGTGCCTCGGAGCCGATCAGGCCCCCCTCTACCGCATCACCTACGAAGTGGGCTCGCAGGCCTACTTCCTGGTGGGCAAGGGCATCGAGATCTCGAGCGTCTTGCCATTGTCGGGGCCCATCGGGACCACCGTCACCATTCAAGGCTCCAACCTGGGGGCCAACCCCATCGTCCGGTTCAACGGCGCCCTGGCGACGTCGACCGTCAACGGGGTCTCGTCGGTCGTCACGGCCGCCGTGCCGCGCGGGGCCAGCAGCGGCCCGGTGACGGTCCAGGTCGGCGACATCGTGTCAACGGCGCCAACTTTGCCGTCAGCCCCCGGGATGGCCACAACGTCTTCGACGCGGCCAACAACATGTACGTGTCGAGCGCCAGGGACAACCGGATCTACCGCTTCGATCCGAGCGGGAGCGTGAGCCTCTACGCAGCCAATGGGCTGTTGAACTATCCGCGCGGCCTGGTGGTGGCTCCCCAGGGCAACGTCTTTGTCGCCAACTACAGCGGCAACAACATCCTCAAGGTCGCCAGCGGCAGCGCCACGCCTACGGTCTTCTCCACCGGCCCCGAGTTCAAGAACCCGAACGGGCTGGCCTTCGACTCGCAGGGCACCCTCCATGTCTCCAACTGGAACGGGGGTACCATCACCAGGGTGGCGCCGGACGGCACGGCCCCCCCCTTCGCCGGTGGGCTGTCGAATCCTGGTAGCCTGGCCTTCGACAGCTCCGACAACCTCTATATCCCTTGCTTCGGGACGCACAACGTCTTCAAGATCACGCCCCAGGGAGCTACAGTCTCTTCACCCCCCTGCCCAACTAGCCGGCCTGGGCCGCCCTGAACCCGGACGGGACCCTCTACGTGGGATCCGACCGCTATGACTTCATCGCCAAGATCGACAGCCAGGCCCAGATCACCGGCTACTACTCCAACGGACACCTGACGTGGGCCATCAAGTCCAACCCCGGCAACAACGACCTCTATCTCACGAGCGGCATGGGCTGTGGGTACTAGACCAAGGCCGTCTACAGGATGACCTACAATGCGGCCGCCACGAGCTTTGACGGCTACAATCCACCGACGCCCCTGTTCAAGGACCTGCCCAATCCGAGCGCCCTCGACTACGTGGATGCGAGCACCATGTACCTCGGGGACTGGAACGGCTTCATCTTCCGCGGCAACCCCACCATGGGCGCCTACAGCACCTATGCGGCGGGCCTCGGGGCCATCGGGGACCTGGCGGTCGACTCCACCGGCAAGACCTACGTGGCCAGCTGGGGCGACCACCGCGTCTACCAGCTGATGGCGGACGGCTCGCGGGGCAAGTCGTGGGGGACGTACTACAACTACGGCATGATGGCCAGGGGGCCGGACGGCGCCTATTACATCCCGGATTACAGCTGGAACCAGATCCTCCGCCTCTCCAACGGGACCATGTCGGTCTACATGAGCTACGACTTCGGCAACCCCATGGGGATCGCCTTCGACTCGGGCGGCAACATGTACGTCTCGAGCTGGAACCGCAACTACATCTACAAGGTGGATGGCAGCAAGAACGTCTCGGTCTACAAGAGCGGCGGCGGGCTCAGCGCCCCGGGCGCCATGGCGTTCGATGGCTCCAACAACCTGTACGTGACGGACTGGAGCAACTCGAAGATCCGTAAGATCGCCCCCGACGGTTCCAAGACCATGACCGACTACGCGGTGATCCCTTCCAATCCGCGCGGCCTGGCCCGCGATCCGAACACGGGCGACCTGTACGTCGGCGGCTGGTACGACCAGACCGTGTACAAGGTGAGCGGCAGCGACCAGGCCGTCACGCCCGTGACGACGCTCGGCGGGGCCATCTGGGGGCTCACGCGGGACGCCGGGTCGGGCGATCTCTACGTGGCCTGCTACGGCAACAGCACCGTCGTCCGCGTCCCGGTGAGCGGGGGGACCAACACGGTCATCACGGCGAACCTGGGGGATCCGGTCGGAGTGCTCCGCGAGCCCGGCAAGACGATCATCTGCCGCTGGACCGGCTCGGCGAGCGTCTACGAGGTCTCGGACGGAACCACGGCCTGGCGCGTGATCGGACAGGGGTTCTGGAACCCGTGCGGGAGCGTGGTGGATCGCACGGAGGATCGCTACGTCTACGTCTCCGACTGGAACTCCGGAACCCTCGTCAAGCTCGACACCCAGCTCGATTCCTGGACGCTCGTCGCCGACTCGGGAGACTGGTCGAAGGGACGTAACCCCATCAAGGGCATGGCCTGGGGTTCGGACAACATGCTCTATGCCCAGAATTGGGGCGGCGGCGTCCACCGCCTCGACATGAGCCAGGTCAACCGCCTGAACGGCAACGGAGTCACGTTCTACGGCGGCAACACCTCGACCATGGGGATCCTGGGCGGCATCGTCTTCGGGCCCAACGGGGTGCTCTACGGCACGAGCTGGGACTGGATGCGCGGCAGCTCGACGGTCGTGGTGGGCCTGCCGCCCGGAGGTCTCGGCAGCGGGGTGCCCGGCATCGCCGTCAACATCTGGCCGAACTGGGTCTTCTTCTAGCTCATGCGGGGCCGAACGGGCCGATCGTGGTAACATGACGGTCGCCCCGAAGGTCGTTGCGGGGCAGGAGGCCATTCGTGCTGATCAAACGCCACACCCTCACGAGCCTGCGCCAGAAGAAGGACCGCGGCGAACCCATCGTCGCCCTGACGGCCTACGATTACGCCACGGCGATCGCCGTCGATCAGTCCGGGGTCGACCTCATCCTGGTCGGAGACAGCCTCGGCCCCGTCGTGCTCGGCTATCCCAACACGCTGCCCGTGACCATGGAGGACATGCTCCACCACGCCCGGGCCGTGGCGCGCGGGACCCACCGTTGCTTCGTGGTCGCCGACATGCCCTTCATGGCGGACGCCACCCCCGAGGCCGCCCTCCTGAACGCCGGCCGCTTCCTCAAGGAGGCGGGCGTTCAGGCCGTCAAGCTCGAAGGCGGCCACGATCCGCAGCTCGCGGTGATCCAGGACCTGGTGGCCCACGGCGTGCCGGTGGTCGGCCACCTCGGCTTCACGCCCCAGCACGTGCACCAGCTGGGCGGCTTCCGGATCCAGGGCAAGACCGAGGAGGCCGCCGAGGAGCTCCTGCGCCAGGCCCGCGCGGTCGAGGCCGCCGGCGCGAGCCTGCTCGTTCTGGAGCTGGTCCCGGCCGAGGTCGCCGCGCGCATCACGCGGGCGCTCGCGATCCCCACCATCGGCATCGGTGCGGGCGAGGGCTGCGACGGCCAGATCCAGGTGTTCCACGATCTGGTCGGATTGCACGTGGATCACCTGCCGAAGCACGCCCGGCGTTACGCCAACGTCCACGATCTGCTGAGCCAGGCGATCGCCGCCTACGCCCGGGACGTCCGCACCGGTCAGTTCACCTCGCAAGGTCCCTCCTATGCGTCGGAAACGCCCGCCAATACGGGAATTGACAGCCAGGGAGGCAAGGATTAAAATTGGCCTGACTCAGGCGCTACGACGGTGTAACGCCTTCGGCTCTATGTGGAGGTAGCCGCCAAGCGAAATCGAACCGATCCATGCCTAGGATCGTCTTCGCATGCGGGTCAACGACCCGCCCGCCACACTCGCCCCCCGTCGGGACCCCCCGAAGATATAGGACGTTCAATGATGATCGCGACTGAACCCAAACACACGTCGCCGCTGACCTCTGCGCGTCAGCAGCTTGCCAAGTGCATCGACATCCTCGGCATCGACCCCGGTCTGCACGAGCGCCTCGCCTATCCGGATCGCGTCGTCCAGACCAACAGCCCCGTCCGCATGGACGACGGCACCACCAAGATGTTCTCGGGCTACCGCGTCCAGCACAACAACGCGCTTGGGCCCTACAAGGGCGGTCTGCGCTTCCACCCGTCGGTCGACATCGACGAAGTGACCGCGCTGGCGATGCTCATGACCTGGAAGTGCTCGCTGGTCGGCCTGCCCTACGGCGGCGCCAAGGGCGGCATCACGGTCGACCCCAAGCAGCTCTCGCTGGCTGAGCTCGAGCGCCTGACCCGTCGCTTCGCGGCCGACATGGTGCTCGTCTTCGATCCCCACAAGGACATCCCCGCGCCGGACGTCAACACCAGCCCGCGCGAGATGGCCTGGATCATGGACACCTGGAGCGTCAACAAGGGCTATGCGGCCCCCGGCGTCGTCACCGGTAAGCCCATCGCCATCGGCGGTTCGCTGGGTCGCTTCGAGGCCACCGGCCGCGGCGTCATCACCATCACCAATGAGCTCCTGAACTTCAAGGGCCGCAAGATGGCCGGCACCACCATGGCCGTCCAGGGCTTCGGCAACGTCGGCTCGATCGCCGCGATGCTCGGCGCCCAGCAGGGCGCCAAGATCCTCGCGGTCTCGGACGTCACCGGCGGCTACTACAACGAGGCCGGTCTCGACATCCCGGCGATGATGCGCTACGTCCAGGCCAACGGTAACCTCGGCGGCTACCCGGATGCCCAGCCCATCAGCAACGACGAGTTGCTGACGCTGCAGGTGGACGTGCTCATCCCCGCGGCCCTCGAGGCCGTCATCACCGAGAAGAACGCGGACAAGGTCAAGGCCGAGTTCGTCGTCGAGGCCGCCAACGGCCCCATCACCCCGGCGGCGGATGCCATCCTCGAGAAGAAGGGCATCACGGTCGTTCCCGACATCCTCGCCAACGCCGGCGGCGTGGTCGTCAGCTACTTCGAGTGGGTCCAGGGCATGAACATGCTCTTCTGGACCGAGGATGAGGTCAACGAGCGCCTCAAGAGCATCATGGTGCGGTCCTTCTCGCAGGTCTCGAACCTCGTGACGACCCGTAACCTGACCTTCCGCATGGCCGCCTACTCCCTCGGCGTGGGCCGCGTTGCCGAAGCGCACAAGCTCCGGGGCCTCTTCCCCTAAACCGCAGATCGCTGCAAGACTGGGCCGCCCGGGAAATTCCCGGGCGGCCCTTTTCGCGCAACGTTCTCTGGCATTAGCCTGCTGTCTCGGCCACACGTAGCCGTGGGGGCGGAGAAAAAAAGAAGGGGTCCGACGCGCGGACCCCACAGTGGGACGACACCAGCTAGATGAACCCGGTAACGTAGATCTGAGGCATGGGCCTACCTCCAATCTCGAGGACACCCTCGGTGAGTCCGTGCCGTTCGCGCCCGGCCGTCATGCGGCAGTGGGGGACGTATCCCTCCAGGGTGGGCAGTGTTGCCGGCTAAGCGACTCCGAGTGCGAAGGCTCCCCCGTCCGGGCCACTCTACAGGCCACCCTCGGGACGTGGGGCGCGTTCCGCGCTCCCGATAGTCTTAGAATAGCCGACCAGTGTGAAGGAACAAGCAAGCATTTGTTGTCAATGGATGAGATCGCCAATAAACCTTGCTTTTCCGCCCAAGGGCGCTTTCCTGTACAATGACGGGGTTATCGCCTTCCGTTTGAGGCCGTAAAGGACATACCGTGAAGACCATCCACTGGAACGACGGCGTCGTCGAACTGCTCGACCAGACGCGCCTGCCCCATGTGACCGAGACCGTGACGTGCCGGACCTATCAGGACATCGGCCGCGCCATCGCCACCATGCAGGTGCGCGGCGCCCCCGCCATCGGGGTCGCGGCCGCCATGGGCGTGGCCCTCGCCGCCCAGGCGAGTGGAGCCACCGAGCCCGAGCAGTTGCTCACCGAGCTCCGCCAGGCGGCCGACGAGCTGCGCGCCACCCGCCCGACGGCCGTCAACCTGGCCTGGGCCCTCCAGCGCATGCTCACCGTCGCCACGGAGAAGGCCCACATCGGCGCCGAGGACCTCAAGCGCTACCTCGTGCTCGAGGCCCAGGTCATGGCGCGCGAGGACGTGGAGATCAACCAGGCCATCGGCCGCCACGGCGCGACCCTCATCCAGGACGGCATGAACATCCTGACCCACTGCTCCACCGGCGCGCTGGCGACGGTGGACTACGGGACCGCCCTCGGGGTGATCCGCACGGCGCACGAGCAGGGCAAGAAGATCCACGTCTGGGTGGACGAGACCCGGCCCCGCCTCCAGGGCGCTCGCCTCAACGCCTGGGAGCTCAAGCAGCTCGGCATCCCCTTCACGCTCATCTCGGACAACATGGCCGCCCACTTCATGCAGCGCGGCCAGGTGGATCTGGTCATCACGGGCGCGGACCGGATCGCGGCCAACGGCGACACCGCCAACAAGATCGGCACCTACGGCCTCTCGGTGCTGGCCCACGCGCACGGCATCCCCTTCTACATCGCCGCACCGCTCTCGACGGTGGACCCCGAGATGCCCACGGGCGACCTCATCCCCATCGAGGACCGCGATCCGCGCGAGGTCAC